>CANICR010000001.1 GCA_947466405.1 Chitinophagaceae bacterium
GCCACTAATCCTCCTTCTAAATTAATGAAGTTATTTATACCGAACTTTATTTGTATGCGCTGAATAGCTATTTGACTCCTGATTCCCTTTTGACAATACACAACAACTTTTTTATTTTTCGGAATTGACTGTATTTCATTCAATATCCTCTCGAGAGGGATATGCATTCCACCAATATTAAATTCATTTCTTTCTGTAATTGATCTTACATCAATTAAGCAATATTCATTGGAAGTTTGTAATTCATGAAATAAATCTATTGGAGCAATTGTCAACATGTGTGATTATATTTCTTCTTCATCTTCATCATTATCCCAAACACGATTAAGTTTTAACTTACTAACAGGGGCAACAACCAAAGGAAATTTTTCTACAGCAACATTGCTTTGTTCTAATCCAAAACTTCTTTCTTCGCTTACACTTAATTCTTTAATCCAGAAATACAACCTCATGATGATATGTTCAACTATAGGTAGCTCATTATCCTGACTTAAGAATTTTTCCATTACAATAAACTGGAAATCTCCAACCATATTATTTTTTTGTTGACTTTCGTATCTGCTGGTAATATTCACTTCTCGGTTAGCCACTAAATCCTCCACTACTTTTTTAAACATCAGGTTTAATCTTGGCTGAATACGAAATCCGAGCTTGAACTCAACTCTTATGATATCATTTGGTATGATATGCTCCACAGAGTATTCGCTAGTATAGGGGTCATCTAAAGTGTGTACATGTACAAACCAGTATATATCTGCTCGTTTGGGTTTACCTCTAAGAATACTGTACATGATTTTATGTTCAATTTCCTTTGGATTATTTGCACTCGTTAAATAAACAAGGTGAGTTGCATATTTAGGTACAGAGCTATCATTACTGAGTTCCTCTATTTTGGGGATGTACTCTTCTACCCTTACAAATTCAACATACCTGTTTTTAATTTTTCTTGCTCTGTACCAAACGTACATGACCGTAAATAATCCGCCACCAATGATTAAAGTAACAAATCCTCCATGTGGAAATTTATTAAGGTTGGCAATTAAAAATGAAATTTCTATTCCAATGTAAACGATAAGGAATAACCAAATTAAAGCAGGTGTAACTCTTTTCGACACTAAGAAATTGGAAAATAAAATTGTAGTCGCAAGCATGCAAAGTGTAATAGCCAATCCATATGCTGCTTCCATTGCGCCGGAAGATCTGAAATAAAGCACAATAACACAGCAGCCGAAAAATAGCAAGGTATTGATACCAGGAATATATAATTGCCCTTTTGCTTCAGTAGGATATTTTATTTTCATTCTAGGCCATAAATTCAAACGAATAGCTTCACTTATTAATGTAAAAGATCCACTAATTAACGCTTGACTAGCAATAATGGCAGCTGCCGTTGCAATGACAATGCCCCACAATAAAAACCAATCTGGCATAATCGCATAAAATGGATTTTTCATATTTACACCATTGGTAAATACCATTCCTTTTTGATTAAGTAACCAGGCGCCTTGACCAAGATAATTTAGAATCAAACATGATTTTACAAAAATCCAGGAAATTCGGATATTGCCTCTTCCGCAATGTCCGAGATCGCTATACAATGCTTCTGCTCCTGTTGTACAAAGAAACACAGCGCCTAAAATCCAAAATCCACTAGGGTATATCGTTAGTAGTTTAATGGCATAAAAAGGATTAAAAGCTTTAAACACAGTAACTTCACTGGAGATATGGCTTAGGCCTAAGATCGCCAACATTAAAAACCAAACTGACATAACCGGACCAAACATTTTTCCAATTGAATTGGTGCCGAATTGTTGCATAAAAAATAAAACAGCCAATATAGCCAACACAATAATTACTATTGTATTGTCGTAAATGTCGCTTAGTACAGGAATGTTTCTAAGTCCTTCTATTGCAGAGGTGATTGAAATTGGAGGTGTGATCATTCCGTCAGCCAACAAGGCTGCTCCACCCAACATTGCGGGAATAACCAGCCACTTTTTTTGACGCCTCACCAGAGTGTATAATGAAAATATTCCACCTTCGCCTTTATTATCAGCTTGTAATGTTAATATTACATACTTCAAAGTTGTTTGCAATGTTAGTGTCCATATTATACAGGACAATCCACCAACAATTAATAACTCGTTAATTTCTTTCCCGTTAATAATGGCGCTAAAAACATATAAAGGGGAAGTGCCGATATCGCCATAAATGATACCTAATGCAATTAGTAATCCAGCGGCTGTTACTTTATTAAAATTGTGCTTTCCCAAAGACTTGAATTTTCGATGATACTTATAGAAGGAATAAATTATCGATTACAAATGTAAAAGTATTTACTTTATAAAGTAAGAAGTTTTGTTTAATTATTATTGTAAGGAATAAAAAAGAAAGCCTTCCAAAAATGAAAGGCTTTTAAAGCATTGGCTACAAACGCAAATAGGGAAACAGGCAATTTGTAGGAATACAGTTAATCGGGCTTTTTACCGTCTAAAAAAGTATTAATAGTGCCAATTTCTGCTTGATTATTATCATTCGATTTTACGGTGTAAGCACTATAAAATGACTCTACATCTGCAATTTGATTTGGCATGTCCATATTGCGGCGAAGGTATGCCGGCACGGTTTCAAACTCATTGTTAGGATCGGAAGCATTCACATTAAACGATAAGTTTCTGAGTTTTGCTATCCTTTCCGCAGCCCGGCGCCTTAAATCTTCCGTTTCGTCCTGCAGAGCAGGCTCCTCAATAGAAGACATCATGATGGGCTGAGTTTGTTGTACAACCGGCTCCTCCGCCGCGTTCTGGGTTTCTTTAACTACCAATTGCATTTCAATAACAGGCTCGTCTTCCTGCACTGATACTTGATTGGTTAGTAGCTTGTCAATGGTATCGGATTCTTGTTTTGCTGACTGCTCCTCTGCATAAATTTGCGAAGGTTTAGCCAAATAGCCCCCCGACGAAAGGTTGCTATTGTTGCTAGCATCTTTATTCTCTTCTGTATTTAATATTATACTGGGTGTTTTTTTCTGTTCTTCATTAGCATTCACGCTAAAATCCTGGAAGTCAATTATTGTAGTAGGTATTTGATCAGTTGATGTGGAGATTTCAAAAAATATTTTCTCATCAGATTGTTCAGCTTCTTTTTCAACAACGGGATTTGTCACCACATTATAATCAACCAAAGATGGCATCATGTCATCTGGCACAATTTCTTCTTTAGTAATAATAAAGGGTTCGCTTTTTTTAGTTTCTAGCGGTTCAACAACTGCTTCAGCAATCGGTTGTTCTTTTATTATTTCTGTTGTTATAGGTATAGCTACAGAAGGTTGTTTTGGTATTTCCAATTGAAGAACCACTTTTTCATTCTCGAGTGCTTTGTCTATTTTATTTTCTTTTGAAAATGGATCTCTGTGACTAAAGCCTGTTGCAATTAGGGTTATACCAATTTGATTGCCTAATGAATTATCATATCCTAAACCTAGAATTACATCCGTATCATCTCCAGCCTTTGACAATAGATAATTTTGAATCACTTCAACTTCATCCATAGTAAATTCATGTTCTCCTTCAGCGCTATTGATATTAATTAAAATCCATTTAGCTCCTTTTATCTCATTATCATTAAGTAATGGCGATGTTAATGCATTTTCAATGGCTTCCTGTGCTCTATTTTCACCTTCCGCACTTGCGCTTCCCAGAATTGCGACTCCGCCACCTTTCATCACAGTACAAACATCCGCAAAATCGACATTAATTTGTCCGGTACTATTAATAACGTCAGTTATACATTTAGCAGCAGTTGCCAAAACATTATCTGCCCTACCAAATGCCTCTTTCATTTTAAGATTTCCAAATTGATGACGTAATTTATCATTACTGATTACCAATAAAGTATCTACATGATCTTTCAGCAAATTAATTCCTTCTTCAGCCTGCGCTAATCTCTTCTTTCCTTCATACGCAAATGGAGTAGTAACAATTCCAACGGTTAGTATATTTAAGTCCTTGCATATTTTGGCAATAATAGGCGCTCCTCCTGTTCCTGTTCCTCCACCCATACCTGCAGTAATGAATGCCATTTTAGTATTCACTTCTAGAATACGTTTTATTTCTTCTAAACTCTCCTCCGTAGCTTGCCTACCTATTGAAGGATTTGCTCCAGCACCTAAACCTTGAGTAAGGTGCGGGCCAAGCTGTATTTTATTTGGCACTTTACTTAATGCAATAGCCTGAGCGTCTGTATTACAAATTATAAAATTCACACCTTCTATATTTTGTGAAAACATGTGATTAACAGCATTGCTTCCGCCACCACCAACACCAATAACTTTGATGATGGATGATTGATCTTTAGGTAAATCGAAATGTATCATATTGAATTATTTATGGGTTAGTATGTTTTTCTTAAAATTTAGTATCGCCTTCCTCCTTAAACATTTCAAGTATATTGTCTTTAAATGAATCCATAAACTCTTTAATCGTTTTACGAGGTTTTACTGGAACCGAATTGACATCGGGTGTATCTACATTCACTCCATCTGCTTCTACAATTTCTCCAGCAATGGAAGCTCCTACTCTTAAGTAGTTGTCTGCCATCTGTTTATTTTTGTTCTCATAATCATTATACCCTTTTAGAATTAGACCAATACAAGTGCTATACATTGGCATTGCAAGTTCATCATTATGATCACCTGATAGATGCTCATTTGGAATTCCTATTCTTGCATTCAATCCTGTCAAATATTCTGTAAGTTGTAATAAATGTTTTAACTGCGATCCTCCTCCGGTTAAAATAATCCCACCATTTAAATTTCTATTATCTAACCCTACTTGCTTTAAATGATAAGAAACGAAGTCCATTATTTCACTCATTCTTGCTTGAATAATATTGGCAAGATTTTTTACAGAAATTTCCTTAGCTGCCATGCCTCTTAATCCTGGTATTGTGATGAATGTATTTGTTTTTGCTTCATCACTTAATGCACTTCCAAATTGCACTTTCATCGCCTCCGCTTGAGATTTCAATACACCTAATCCCAACTTAATATCATTAGTAATATTCTCACCTCCAAATGGAATTACTGCTGTATACTTTAATACGCCTTCATAAAATATTGCCAGATCTGTGGTTCCACCTCCAATATCTACAATTGCTACACCCGCTTCCAAATCCTGCTCACTCATGACAGCTGCGGCAGAAGCAAGTGGCTGTAATACAAGATCCTTTGTTTTTAAACCTGCCTTTTCAACGCTTCGATTAATATTCCTGATAGCATTTTTATCGCCTGTAATGATATGGAAATTAGCTCCTACTTTCACTCCGCTATATCCGATAGGATTGGGTATGTTTTGAAAATTATCAACAGTAAATTGCTGTGGAATAACATCAATAATTTGATCCCCTAAAGGAATGTATGTTCTATATTGATCAGCAACCAATCTGTCGATTTCTTCTTGCCTGATTTCTTCATCAATTGTTTGCCTTACAATATCTCCTCTAGTTTGTAAACTTTTTATATGATGGCCAGCTATACCCACATACACTTCATTAATATTCAAATTTGGATTTGATTCATAACAACGTTCTAATGCTGTTTGAATAGCCTTGATAGTTTGATCAATGTTTAGGACCATGCCATGTTCTACACCGTTACTGTTAGCTCGGCCAAAACCAAGGATTTCTAATTTTCCGAATTCATTTTTTCTACCTGCAATGGCAGCGATTTTTGTAGTACCTATATCCAGGCCTACAATAATTGGTTGATCTTGATTCATAGTTGTGTGATTTAAGTTTGTTTGTATAGTTTGTTCGTTTAATGACATTTTTATTTATTTGTTTTCTTTTGATTAAATTTATTTAACTGATTGTTGGTTTTAGTTGTTGGCAATACTACTTTTCTAATAATCGAATCACTTCCAGGATTATCATCTCTTTGTAATGAATTTAATATTATAGAGATGTCAGTAGAACTCATTTCGGATTTATTGGAAAAATTCTTAGTCGTATCTGAAGCCATTTTGGTAGAATATTCTGCCAATGTCTTCATGATTTTTATTGTTTGCAATGAATCAGCAATTATTTCAGATTTTCCTTTAATGCTCGCTACCACTTGCCCCTTATATTGGAGATTTATTTTATTATATTTATTAATCCCGTAAATAGGTATAATTTTTTTATAAAAAAGTTCAAGCTTTTCAAATTTCTTTACCATATCAGCTGTATCGCCAAACAAAATTATTTGGCTACCAATTTTTGGCACCAATTCAAAATGCCCAACTTTATTGATGTCAATCTGGTCAATCATTGACATCAATAATGAATCTTTCTGAATACATAAACTCATTAGATTTATTGATGCAAGCAAACTGCTGTCATTTTTTTTCATCCCTTTTAAGATCGATGGAAAGCTTGTGAAAATAGGCAGTCTAGTGGTATGTTTATTACTGATTGGCAATATCCTGCTACTATTGTCGATATAAAACGAATTGCCATCTAAGGTAAAAACCCTCGCAATAGGCTCCCTTTCCTGAACCTGTATTTTTAACATCCCTTTATTATCAAAATAAAGTACTGCTTTGTTTAACCAAATATCTTTCTCCAATTCACTCTCCATTTTTTCAAGATTGAATTCCTTAATAGGTTTCCCTATTATTTTTTCTCCTGAATACCTTTGAATAACCTTTTTGATGTCTTGCTTATCGATAAAATAATGATTGCTAACCCCATCAATATCAATATCAATGCCTGTGCACAATTCTGCATCTTTTTTATTAAATGCAACAATAAGCAGAAAGCACACTCCCCCCGCTAAGCTTACCCAAAATAGGCTTAGTAATATTTTCTTGAATTTTATTTTACCTAGCATTTTCATTAAATAAAAACTCCTTTAAATTAATATACTGTTCTTAATAGGCATTACAAGGCTATCAATATCGCCAGCCCCTGCCATTATTAATACTTCAGTATTTTTTTTATTTTTTAACAACTCTAACAATTCTTCTTTTGATACTAACACAACTTTATTCATCCCCATTTTCTCAGCAATCAATTCACTTGTAATACCTTTGATTGGTTTTTCCCGCGCAGGATAAATAGGCAATAAAAACACTTCATCCGCTAAACTCAATGCATTTGCAAAACCCTCTACAAAATCTCTTGTTCTACTATACAGATGTGGCTGAAATACCAGAGAACATTTTTTCCCTGGGAACAACCCACGTACTCCTTTAATTAAGGCTTCTAATTCGCTTGGGTGATGAGCATAGTCATCAATCATGACCATTTGATCACTTTTGATAACATATTCAAATCTCCTCTTCACACCTTGAAAAGTTGCAATTGCTTCTTTAATTTTTACGTCGCTTATACCTAATTTCTTTGCAACAAAAATGGCGGCAATTGCATTTTCTATATTGTGCAATCCTCCCATATTCAACTCAACTTTTTCTATCTCAACTCCAGCAATCATTACATCAAATTGATACGATCCATTTATCGATGTTAAATTCTTAGCATATGCATCAGCTGTTGCTTTATTTAAATCATAAGTCACTTTTTCTGAACAAACAAAATCTTTATGCCTATCCAGCCCTTCCTTGCAAATTAATAGTCCATCATTTTTTACCTTTTCAGAAAAAGAAACAAAAGCATCTGAAAAATTTTTCTTTGTTTCATAAATATCCAAATGGTCTGGATCCATGGCAGTTATTATCGCGATATCTGGATTTAATTTCAAAAAGCTTCTATCATACTCATCCGCTTCAATAACACATACATTATTTGTATCACTCCAAAAATTTGTATTATAATTGGATGCAATTCCGCCTAAAAATGCATTGCAACCATAACCGCTATGCCTTAAAATATGAGCTATCATACTACTCGTTGTTGTTTTTCCATGAGTTCCAGCAACGCATATATTAAATGAACTTTTTGTGATCAATGCCAACACCTCACTTCTTTTCAATAGAACATATCCATTCTCAATAAGAAATGTATATTCCTGATGATCCGATGGAATTGCAGGGGTATATACAACAAAATCTGCTTCTTCATCAACCATTGCAATACTATCTTCATAATGCACTGAAATTCCTTCGGCTTGTAACTGTTTCGTTAATACTGTTTCTGTTTTGTCATAGCCGCTAACCTTAATTCCTCTACTATTGAAATATCTTGCAATAGCACTCATGCCTATGCCTCCAATTCCTAAAAAATAAATCGATCTTAATTCATTTGAATCAATCGACGATTTTTCAAAATACTTTTCTATATCGTTAATAGTCTTTTTCAATTCAAGTATTCCAATATTTGTTGAGCAATAACTATATCTGCATTCTTTACAATTAATTTTTCTATATTATCTACCATTTTTTTTTGCATTGCCACTTCTTTAGAAAGTGCTATCACTTTAGGCACCAACTCTTTAATAGCATTTTTATCTTCCACCATTAACGCCGCATTTTGATCAACCAATTTCTGTGCGTTTGCTTTTTGATGATCTTCTGCCGCAAAAGGGAATGGCACAAAAACTACTGGCTTTTTTACAATACACAATTCAGATATTGACATAGCGCCACTTCTACTAATTACTATATCCGCAGCAGCATATGCATAATTCATTTTATTTATAAAATCAGTAACAAAAACATTTTGTTTTCCTTTAGATTTTTCTTCTGCTTGTTCAAAATATATTTTTCCTGTTTGCCAAATCAACTGTAGATCATTTTGCTCAAATAATTCAAGGCTATTACTGATTGATTCGTTTATACTCCTGGCGCCCAAACTTCCTCCAATTACTAAAACGACCTTTTTACTCGCATTCAATCCAAAAAATTCGATTGCTTCTTTTTTGTCTATTCTCCAATTAATAATTTCATCCCTAACCGGATTTCCAGTTATTCTTATTTTCGATTTAGGAAAAAAAGATTCCATCTTATCAGTAGCTGTAAAAATCAAATCAGCTTTTTTAGCCAACATGATATTACTTTTGCCGGCATAAGAATTGGCTTCATGAATAAATGTAGGAATGCCTTTATATTGAGCATATCGCAACATAGGAAATGTTGAATAGCCTCCTACACCAATAACAGCATCTGGCTTATATTTAGCGGTAATATCTGCCACCTGAAAAAAGCTTTTAGCTATTTTATAAGGCAACCCAATATTTTTAATCAAAGAACTTCTATTAAACCCAGATATACTTAACCCCTTAATTTCAAACCCTGCTAGTGGTATTTTTTCCATTTCCATTTTTCCTTTTGCTCCCACAAAAAGAAAAGAAGATGATGGAGATAACTTCTTTATTGCATTTGCAATAGCAATTGCAGGGAAGATATGCCCTCCCGTGCCGCCGCCTGCAATAATAAATTTTTTACCTTCTTTCATTTTTATTTTTTATCCAACAACTTCTTCCTGTTTACTTTCATTAATCAACTCGCTTTCAGTTGTAACTTTTTCTAACTGCGATCCTTCTAGCTGCTCCACATTTCTCGCTACGCTTAATATTATACCAATGGATATGCAAGTAAAAATAAAACTACTTCCACCCATACTTATCAATGGCAGTGTAACCCCTGTGTTTGGAAATAAGTTTACATTAACACCCATATTTACAATAGCTTGGATTACCAAAGTAAAACTTAATGCTAATGCCAAAAAAGCACCAAATGCAAACGGACATTTCCTATATAATCTAATGCACCTGAATAAAAAAAGTAAATACATAAATAAAATAAATCCAGCTCCTATCAACCCATACTCTTCAATAATAATGGCATAAATAAAATCACTATAGCTATGTGGTAAAAAATTCCTTTCAACACTATTACCTGGCCCTCTTCCCATCCATCCACCATTTGCTATTGCAATTTTTGCCTGATTTATTTGATAAGACTTCTCACTTTCATCTTCTTTATTGCTGTATAAAAATGTTTGAATTCTGCTAATCCAAGTAGGCACTCTGCCTCCTAAAAATTCCGGTAATTTTTCTGACTGATGCTTTTCTTTATTATATGTACTCATCGCTATGCTTACTAATAACAAAATTGGCAACATCGCTAACCCTATAGTAAGTAATATATGTTTGGCACTTACTCTTCCTATAAACATCAACATAATACTTGTTCCTCCTATTAATAATGCTGTAGATAAATTTGCAGGAGCAATCAAGACGCATATAATTCCGACAGATAAAATAAGCGGCAAGAATCCTTTTTTGAATGATTTAATTACATGCTGCCTTCGACTTAATATTCTGCTCATAAACATGAACAAAGATAATTTTGCCAAATCTGAAGTCTGAAAAGTTTGATTAATAATAGGAAGTTTTATCCAGCGACTACCTTCATTAAGTTGCACACCTAAAAAAAGCGTATACACCAATAAAGGGATTGAAATTAAAAATGCAAATAATGCCACCTTGTAATAAAAGGTATAGTTAACCTGATGCAGAAAATAAATTACCAAGAACCCTACGATTGTAAATGCGAACTGTTTAAACAAATAACTTTCCGTTGTTCTACTCATTCTATATGCCAAAGATCCTGTACTACTATATACTAATAATAAACTACTCAGTGTAAGAATTATCACAATTGCCCATATAACCTTGTCTCCCTTTGTTTTTTTAACAAGATTATCACCCATATCTCCAATACCTCTTAAAGGTGCAGCCGCTATAACCTCTTTGTTTTGAGTCGAAGTAACTATTTCCTTTAATTTAGTAATTAGATTCATTATTAATTTAGTTTGTCTGACTTAACAATCTTTATTGTTATTTTTAAATGGCTTAAATATTATTTCGAATTATTTAGTTCAGTATTATAATATGTTATAAATTTCTAACCGCTTGCCTAAACTGTGTTCCTCTATCTTCATAATTCTTAAATAAATCAAAACTCGCACAGGCAGGGCTTAATAAAACCACTTCTCCTTTATTAGCAAAATGGAATGAAGAAGTTACTGCCTCTTCAGCACTTGACGCTTCTACAATTAAAGGAATAATATCTCCAAAAGCTTCGTGAATTTTTTGATTATCTGTTCCCAGACATACAATTGCTTTTACCTTTTCCATGACTAACTCTTTTAAAAGATTATAATCATTTCCTTTATCTACTCCACCTAAAATTAATATTACCGGCTTTGTCATGCTCTCTAATGCAAACCAAGTGCTATTAACATTTGTAGCTTTGCTATCATTAACGAATTCAACACCCTTGATGGTAGCTACAGATTCCATTCTATGCTCTAAACTTTGAAAAGTTTGTAAAGCTTCCCTGATTTTTTCTTTTCGAATGTCTAATGCCGTTGCGGCCATACTTGCAGCCATACTATTGTATTGATTGTGTTTGCCTTTAATTGCAAAGTCTTCTACACTCATTTGCATTTCTTCATTTTTCCATTTTAGGTGCATCATGGCATTGGTCAGGTATGCTCCTTGTGGTAATTCTTTACTCATAGTGATGGGGACTTGGGTTGATTTAATTGGATACTTTTTAATAGATTTCATAGTTACAGCATCATCCATATTATAGATAAACAGATCGTCGTCGTTTTGATTTTCAATTATCCTAAATTTGCTTGCTATATAATTTTCAAAATTGTAGTCATACCTGTCTAAATGATCTTCTGTAATATTTGTAAGAACAGCCACATTAGGTCGAAATGATTTTATATCATCTAATTGAAATGAACTAATCTCTAATACATAAATGTCTTTGGGATTAGTGGCTAATTGTCTTGCAAATGAATAACCAATATTCCCTACCATAGCACAGCTCTTTTCGGCATGATTTATAATATGATAGGTTAAAGCAGTTGTGGTAGTCTTGCCATTGCTTCCAGTGATTGCAATAACTTTACTACTGCCGATATATCGATATGAAAATTCAATTTCGCTGATAATAGAAATGTTTTTGCTTCTTATCTTCTGTATGATGTTCGTTTTTTCGGGAATACCAGGACTTTTTATTACCTCATTTGCATCCAGGATTTTATTTAACGTATGCCCATTCTCCTCAAATGATATCTGTTCCTTTATAAGTTCAGATTTATGTATCTCAGAAATCATTCCGCCATCGCTTACAAAAACATCATACCCTCGTTGCTTCGCAAGCATTGCTGCACCAACACCACTTTCTCCAGCTCCAAGAATTACAATTTTTTGCATTTACTTTTTTGTTTGTTTATTCAACAATTCAACTACGGCTTCAGAAATATTATTAATCACGCTTGCCTTTTTACAGCATCTGTGAATTTTTTAAAAGAGTTTTCATATTCGTCAACATCATTTTTACTAATGATATTGCAGATTTATTTGGACCGAACCGGGCTAACCCAATTACAAATCCGTTTTTTTAGTTTTCAGGTAGGATTAAAAACGGTTCTTCAATGGTATTGACATTTACAGGACAAACTTGGCCTAAAATATCGTGTTTGGTTTAGGATAAAAATGGTTCTTCAAAAGCATCGAATTTAATGGGTTGTTAGTTTTCAATGGGTAACAAATTGCAGTATCATTAATCAATTTTTATTATTATCTTAATTTCAGTGTAACAATTGCCAATGCCACACTAAATATTGTTATAATCCAAAACCTTACGGCTATTTTACTTTCATGAAATCCTTTTTTTTGATAATGATGATGCAAAGGACTCATTAAAAATACCCGCCGACCTTCACCATATTTTTTTTTGGAGTACTTGAAATAGCTTACCTGAATTATCACACTTAGATTCTCAATTAAAAAAACCATACAAAAAATCGGTATCAATAATTCTTTACGCACGATAATAGCTAACGCAGCAATAATTCCTCCCAAAGCCAAACTTCCCGTATCTCCCATAAAAACCTGTGCCGGATAAGAATTATACCACAGAAATCCAATACAGGAACCAACAAAAGCTGCAATAAAAATTGACAACTCTCCTAAATTAGGGATATACATAATATTTAAATACTCAGCAAATTTTATATTGCCACTTACATAAGCAAATATGCCTAGACATATTCCAATTATTGCACTAACTCCTGTAGCTAAGCCATCTAAACCATCTGTAATATTTGCACCATTAGAAACTGCTGTTACAATAAAAATAACAATCAGTATATAAATGATATAGGTATAATCTTGTAAACTCTTGGGTAATAGCCTAGCATAATTAAACTCGTGTCCTTTTACAAATGGTATTGTGGTAATTACATTTTTTGCATCAGTAAAAATTCTTTTTTTGCCATCTATAGATATAGTATCGAATTTTATTTTTACTCCTTTTTGATTAGTCATAACAGGCTGACTTAATGATACCACCTCTCTTTTTACGATAACATTTTGATTAAAATAAAGTGTTGCCCCTACTATAATACCTAATATTACTTGTCCAAATATTTTGAATTTGCCCGCAAGGCCATCATCATTTGATTTTTTATAATCAATTCCTTTTTCTTTTGCTAATCGCTTCGATCTTATTTTCAAATAATCATCAATAAACCCGATTGCTCCTAACCAAATTGTACATAATAACATTAATCTAATGTATACTTTATCCAAATTTGCCAGCAGAAATGTAGGAATGATGATAGCAAGAATAATAATAATTCCGCCCATTGTAGGGGTTCCTTGTTTTTGCTGTTCCCCTGCTAATCCAAGATTTCTTACAGATTCTCCTAATTGTTTTTTCTGAAGGAAGGTGATTAATTTTTTACCAAATACGGTAGTGATTATAAGCGATAGTATCAACGCCAGCAAAACCCTGAATGTAATGAATTGAAAAAGTCCGATGCCAGGGAATCGATAACTTTCTTTTGCCATCCAATGAAAAAAATGATACAGCATTTTTATTTTTTATTTTAACAGCCTTTTGTTGTTCTTTATTTTTCCAACAATTCAAACATTTCTTCTAATACTTTTTTATCATCAAAATCATATTTCACACCCTCTATTTCTTGATATTTTTCATGCCCCTTTCCAGCAATTAATAAAATATCTTTTTTTTGACAAAGATTAACAGCTGTTTTTATAGCTTCTCTTCTATCCGAAATTGTCATTGCTTTTTTTCTTGAAATAGTATTCACACCCGACTCCATTTCTTTTAGAATTTGTATTGGATTTTCATTACGGGGATTGTCTGAAGTAAATATAACTTTGTCGCTATATTGACAGGCCACTTCTGCCATTAAAGGCCTTTTGGCACTATCTCTATTTCCTCCACATCCTACTACGGTAATAATCTTTTGTTCTCCTTGCCTAAGATTTTTTATTGTTGCTAATACATTTAATAAGGCATCCGGAGTATGCGCGTAATCAATTATTCCCACAATCTTTTCATGCATGCTCAAAATTGAATCAAATCTTCCTTCTGCACCGGACAACATACTCATTATCTCCAACACCTTAAATTTATCTTCCCCCAGTAAAATAGCAACAGCATAGACCGCTAAAAGATTGTACGCATTAAACTCGCCGATTAATTTAAAATGAACATCAATATCATTAATACTCATATGCAAACCATCAAGGCTGTTTTCCAAAATCTTGCCTTTGTAATCGGCAATTGTTTTTAAACTATAAAAATGCTTTTTTGCCTTAGTATTTTGCAGCATTACAGCACCTCGCTTATCGTCTGCATTACTTATCGCGAATGAATCACTGGACAATGTGTCAAACCAGGATTTTTTTACTCGAATATACTCGTCAAATGTTTTGTGATAATCCAAATGATCATGTGTGATGTTACTAAAAACCGCTGCTGTGAAATGTATACCCGAAATTCTATGTTGATGAATTGCATGACTACTGCATTCCATAAATACATGCGTACACCCCTTATCCAACATTGTCTTTAATAAAATATTTAAGCTGATTACATCAGGAGTTGTGTGCGTAGAATTTAGTACTTCAATTCCGATTTTATTTTGAATGGTGCTAATTAAACCACACTTATATCCCAACCTTGAAAATAAATCCCATAGCAATGTTGCAATAGTTGTTTTCCCATTAGTTCCTGTTACACCAATGATTTTTATCCTTTTAGATGGCTCGTTAAAAAAATGATTGCACATTATTCCCGCAGCCAACGCAGCATCTTCAACTATTATATAAGTGATATCTTCAATTATATCGACTGGCAGTTTTTCTGTAACAATGGCAACGGATCCATTATTTATTGCCTGACTAATAAAAGCTACACCATTAACATTAATACCTTCAATAGCAATAAAACAACTACCCGGAGTTGTTTTCCTAGAATCTGTTTGTAAATTATGAATGGCGATAGAAGTACTTCCAATTACGGCCTTAATATTTACTGTATATAATAAATCTTTTAACATATTTATTGCTCTTAATTGAGCATTAAAATTATTTTTTGCCCTGTTTTAAAATTTGTTCCAGGCTTTATACTTTGAGTAACCACTTTACCCTTGCCATATACAATTGTTACCAATCCTTTATTTTCAAGTAAGTAAACTGCATCTTTCAATCCCATTCCTTTTACATCAGGTGTAATATCTGGCATGGTTAAAATTTGCTGAGGACTATTTAACCCAGCAGTATTATTCCGATAATTCACATTAGCCCAGGTGTTATCTGATGAAGAGTCTAAATAGTTTATTTTAAGTTGAGATAAAATGGTATGTAAATCATTTTTAATTCCTACAAAATGAAATACAGATGTATCTATTCTTTGATTCTTTTTAGAATTGGACGTGCATATATATCGATTATAAATTCGATCACTAATTTCTTTAAAAACAGTTCCAGCTACATCTGCTCCATATATCATTTTAGAATGTTTGCCATTCTGTATTACAACAGCCATTGTATATTTTGGTTTTTCAGAAGGGAAAAATCCAATAAATGAAGCCTGATAAATTTTATTTCCTTTATTATAACCACGATTATCATCAGCAGTTACCGCTGTTCCTGTTTTACCAGCAATAGAATAAGATGAATCGAAAACTTTTCGATGTGCTGTTCCATATGAACTATCTACTACTGCAATTAGACACTTTTTAGCTTGTAATAAAGTTTCATCGCTACATATTTTTTCTACCAATACTTCAGGATTTATTTTTTTTATTTCTACCCCGTATTCTTTAATGGCGCTAACTAAATATGGTCTCATCATTTTTCCATTATTGGCAACAGCGTTATATAGCATTAACATATGCAATGGCGTTACCAACTCCTCATAGCCATGAGCCATAAAGGGGATAGTTGTTTTTTCCCAATTTTTATTGTTTGGATTTTTAATAGTAGGCTTACCAGCTGAAGCTACAATATCAACTCCTGTCATTTTATTTAACCTGAATTTGTCGATGTGCTGCCACCATTTTATTGGCTGATCTTGATAAAACTGATATGCCAATTTCGCAAATGCCACATTACTACTTTTGGCAAATGCATCCATAACACTTATTACTCCAGTTCCAAGATGCGAATCTTTAATTTTTAACCCATAAAAATATTTACTACCCCCCTCGCAATCGACTTTTGAATCAATTGTTACATATTTATCTTCCAACAAACTTAATAGGGTAACTAATTTAAATACAGAACCTGGCTCAGTTGCTTTAGCTATACCATAATTTAAGTCTTCTATATAAGTAGAATCAGATTGTATTCCAAGATTTGCGATGGCTTTAATCTTACCCGTACTTGTTTCCATTACTATAACACTTCCGTGGATGGAATTATTATTTACCATCATTTTCATCAAGGAATTTTCCGCAACGTCTTGTATGTAGGTGTCTAAAGTAGTAATAATATCTTTTCCATTTTCAGGATCAACCTCGGCCCCTTCAACAGGCATGTAGGCCCCAGCGTTATAACTCATCAATCTTTGGCCTGATGTGCCTCTCAACACACTATCATAAGATTTTTCTAACCCAACATTCTTAGAAGAATCTTCCCTAGAAAGTCCAATTGTTCTATTGGCAAGTAATACGTATGGATTTATTCGTTTATCTCTAACATCAAAAATAAAACCACTTTTATTCTTTCCAAGTCTAACCAATGGAAAATTTCTAAGTGCCTTAAACTCTTCAAATGATATTTTTCTTTTTAAAAGATAATATCGATTTTTATTTTTAAAAGCCACCTCTAACGCAGCCTTATACTCTTGATGGGTTTTGTCTGTGAATAAATTACTTAAACATAATCCTAACGAATCTACATTTTCTTTAAACCTTTTCCCGTCTTTTTCTACCAAACCGTCAGCGCCAAAATCTATATATACATCAAAAACAGGGACAGAAGTGCTTAGTATATCACCATTCTCACTATATATACTTCCCCGCTCTGCATTAGTAGGCATGTATTTTAAGTGAAGGCTATCGCCAATGCTTTTCCAATATTTACCTTCCGCAGTTTGTATATAAAAGGCTCTTCCTATTACTAGGGAACCGAGTATAATCATGCAGATAAAGCATAAATATACTCTCCATAATATATCCTTTTTAATTTCCAAAGCTACATTCGATATTAAACATGATTCAAAATTTAATTTTTATTTATTTCAGTTCCAGTATCCCCTAGCAGCATTGGTGGAGCTTTTAGCTCCTTTAATCCAATTGGTTCTACCACTTTCAATAATTCGCTCTCTTTACTTCTGAAAATAACTTCGCTTTTTAAAGTTTTAAATTCAAATTGAAGCTCTTTCACATTTTTTTCTGATTTTACTATTTTTCTCGTTAGATTATCTGAGTAATGTCCATTGTATATATAGCAAATTGCTAAAGTTGATAAAAAAAGTATAAAAGGAATATTCTTAACTATCGTTGTATAATTAAAATATTTTTTAAACTCAAAATTTTCGCCGGCAATACCGTTCTTTTTCTTTTCTTTAGTCATTGTTACACTCTATATTTTTTCTGCTATCCTCAATTTTGCACTTCTTGATCTCGAATTTGTTTTGATTTCCGCTTCACTTGCCTCTATTGGTTTCTTTGTAAGAATTCTAAGCACTTTTTCCGGACGTGTTCCATATACATCATCAATTGTCACTTCTTCTGTCGATTCATTTTTAAAAAAATTCTTCACAATCCTATCTTCCAATGAGTGAAATGTTATTATAGCGATTCGTCCTCCGCTACTTAGTAATTCTATCGATTGCTCTAACATTTCTTTCAATGCACCCAATTCATCATTTACATCTATTCGTAAAGCTTGAAAAACCTGTGCGAAATATTTATTTGGATTACCTTTTACGTCCGATTCAACAGCTTTTTTAAATTGTCGTATTGTAGAAATTGGTGAAATACCTCTTTGTAAAACAATCTTTTTTGCCAATGTCTTAGCATTAGTAACTTCACCATATTTTTCAAATAGCTTATGTAATTGTTGTTCAGAATAGGTTTCAATGATTTTAGCTGCAGTTAGTGATTGTCTCAAATCCATTCTCATATCCAAACCAGCTTCAAACCTTAATGAAAAACCTCTACCTGGCTCATCAAACTGGTGACTGGAAACACCTAAATCTGCAAGAATACCATCTACTTTCACACATTTGTTTACCCTTAAAAACTTCTGCAGGTGCCTGAAATTTTGTTGAATAAAAACCACCCTGCTATCGTTTGGTAGATTTCTCTTTGCAGATTCATCTTGATCAAAGACAAATAACTTACCATTTTCATCAAGCCTTTTTAATACTTCTTTGCTATGACCTCCTCCTCCAAATGTGCAATCAACATATACGCCGTCTGATTTTATATTCAATGCTTGTATACTTTCTTGCAATAAAACAGGAATATGATAAGGTTGATTAGCTTCTTCTCTGGTAATGTTGTCTGTACTATTATTATTTACGTTCAACATACTTATCAAGGATTCTGCTTGTCAATTTTTTTATTCATTACTTCATTGGCCAGATTACTAAAAGCTTCTGGCGTTATTGCGTCAAAGAACTGTTGATATTTTATTTTATCCCAAATCTCAATCTTATTTACAGCCGAAGCTAAAATGATATCTTTATCTAATCCGGCGTATTCCATTAAACTCTTAGGTAACAAAATCCTTCCAGCAGAATCAAGCTCAATCTGAGTAGCTCCATTTAAAAAATAACGCCTGAACTCTCTAACTTTGGGGTCGAAATCATTAAGTTGACTTATTTGTTCAAATAATGGATTCCAAATTTGGACTGGATATAGGGTAAGGCATTTTTCAAAACCACGGTTAATCACAAAAAAAGCCTTATCCATTTCTGGAAGCTGTTTTTTGAAACCTGACGGAAGAAGAAATCTCCCTTTGGTATCGACAGTAGATTCATATTCGCCTATGAAACCTATCATGCTTGTGATTTTGTTTGGTTAATTAAATAATCAACACAAATTAACACAATTTCCCACTTTATAACACTTATTTAATAAAAGATATTTATCCACAAATGGATACAGCTTATTCTCAGTGATTATCAAGCGAAAATATCCGAATTTTGAAATAACGAATGTGGATTAGTGTGGATAATTCCAACTAATCGTGGATAACCCTCAATTATTTGGCCAGAGGGATCGTAATTTTAAATATAGAACCTGCAGCTAGACTGCTTTCTGCCTTAATATTGCCTTTATGTGCCTCAATAATAGTTTTAACATAGTTTAATCCTAGTCCGAACCCTTTAACATCATGAATATTGCCTGTATGTGCCCTATAGAATTTTTCAAATATCCTTTTCAATGTTTCTTTACTCATTCCAATGCCATTGTCTTTTATTTTTATTACCAACTTCTTTCCAATAGTTTCAGTAGTAATGGAAATTAGTAATCCCGATTCCTTTGAATACTTTATAGCATTATCCAATAAATTACTTACAACATTGGTAAAATGAAGTTCGTCGGCCAAAATAACATCTGATGTTGCAGTGAAATGCGTTTCAATCTTTCCGTTATTTTCTTGTAATGGTAAAATAAGATTATTGATGGCGTTTTCAATCAATGCATGAGCAGAAACTAACTTATTTGATAATTGAACCTCTTTTCTATCAAGAAGCGCTGCTTGAAGAATGGTTTCAACTTGTAAATTCATGCGCTTGTTTTCCTCTTTGATAATGCCAATAAAATATGTTGACTTTGACCTATCCATAATCACTTTTTCATTTTTCATTGCATCTACTGCCAAAGAAATAGTGGCTAACGGAGTTTTGAACTCATGAGTCATATTATTGATAAAATCGGATTTTATTTCACTTAATTTCTTTTGCTTCAACAATGCCCGGATTGTTAAGAAAAAAGCCGTGGTAATGATTATTGTAAATATGATAGACCAAATAATAAACCAGGCAATCTCCTTAAAAACTATGGCCCCTTGATTCGGTACTATTACAACTAAGAATTCTTCCTTTGTTAGATTTTCATACGCGCTTCCCGCTGAAGGTATTAATGGAATTGCCACATTTGTGTTATGCAATGAATCAATAAAATATTTAAAAAACTGATCACTTTGAATTTGATCACCTGTAATGCTATTATCAGATACGGCAAACTCAAAAGACACTCCATCTAATAGTCTTTTATCAAAGGTCTTTCTTATGATAGCATTTATCTCTTCTTTAGTGAATCTTTGAATAACAGAAGGCCTAATTATTTCCATCTTTATCTTTTCATTTGGGAAAATCAAATTAGCATTTTTGTTTTCCGACAAAAAATCGGACTTATTTTCCATTAATTTTTCAGCAGCTTCTGATGTGGCTAGAAAGATATTTTCCCTTAATTGTTTCTCTTTAGTTTTTTTGGCTGTAGTTAACCATAGAAATTGAAAATAAATTAACCCGAAAAGTGAAAGACTAATTAATATGGCAATGGCAGGAAATACCCTCTTCATAATGTATATTTAATTTGCAAAAATAACTTACAATCTGCTTTACCTAAGATATAATTAATTTATACGCAAAACTTTAACTTTTTAAAATAAAAAAGTGTTGCTTACTTTTACTTCTTTAATCAATAATTGCTATTTTACAAAAATGATAAAGCCGAAAAAAAATACATTTCTAATTGCCGACCCTTTCCTTAAAGATCAACATTTTATACGATCGGTAATTTATCTCTGTAGTCATACCGCTGAAGGAAGCATTGGATTCTCTTTACACAAAGAATTCGATCGTCCATTAAGCCATTTGATAATTGGTCTTGAGGATTTCGAAATTCCAGTTTACGTTGGCGGACCTGTTGAAACCAACACTATTCATTTTTTACACCAATTCCCCGATCTAATTCCCAACAGCAATATTTTGTCAAAAGAAATTTGCTGGGGAGGCGACTTCAATGTTGTAAAAAAATTAATAACAGAAAACAAACTCGACCTTCAAAAAATAAAATTTTTTATAGGCTACAGCGGGTGGGGTAATGGTCAATTAGAAGACGAACTCAATGAAAAGAGTTGGCTAACTTGCGAAGCTAATAAGGAAATAATATTTGAACTGCCTCCAAATGACATATGGAAAGAAAGCGTGAAATTGCTTGGCCCATCATTTAAGGAAATACTCAATTACCCAATAGACCCTCAGCTTAATTAACTATTTAAACAATTATTCAACTTGCTATTCAATATTTTAAAATTTCCTGCCAGAATTGCTATTAAAATTTATTGCAGAAACATAAAAATTAATGATAAAAAAACACTTGCCTCAAAAGGCCCATTACTAATCGCGTGCAATCACCCCAATTCATTTTTAGATGCTGTAATATTAGCTACTCTTTTTAAAAAACCCGTTTATTCTCTGGCAAGAGGTGATACTTTTAAAAATAAATACGTAAGCAAATTACTTCATTCATTGAATATTTTTCCAGTATACAGAATTAGTGAAGGAGTCGAAAATCTAAATAACAACTACGATACTTTTTCAAAATGTAGAGATATTTTTAAGCAAAATGGAATTGTTTTAATCTTTAGCGAAGGCCTTTGCATTAACGAATGGAAATTAAGATCCCTAAAGAAAGGCACAGCCCGATTGGCTTTTAGCAGCTGGGAAGATAAAATTAATTTAACGGTATTGCCAACTGGCATCAATTATCATTCTTTTTCCTCCTTTGGAAAAAATGTACAAATTAATTTTGGAAATACGTTTAATTGGGATGATTTAGATAGGAAAAATATGGACGGACATACTGTAAACAAATTCAATGATACACTTAAAAGCAATTTAATACAACTAGTAAATCATATCGACTCGGAGGATTCAGATAAAATAAAAGATACTTTTTTTGTGCAGCATCCAATTTTATTTAAGATATTGCTATTTTTTCCAGCATTAATCGGAAAATATTTCCATGGAATACTTTATGTTCCAATTCAAAAATTTGCATGGAAAAAAGCAGGGAAAAGCGATCATTATGACTCAGTACTAGTAGGGCTTTTGTTTATTCTATACCCTATATTTTTATCGATTATCGCGTTATTTATTTATTTTATTTTTGGAGGATATTATTGGCTATTAACTTTCATTACAATCCCTTTTCTTGCTTGGGCATTTGTACAAACTAAAAAGCAATTTTAAACGAATATTTATTTATATCTCATTCCGATAGAAACGCCAATTCTTAAATATCCGCCAGCATCTGAATCTTCTCCAAACCTTCTTCCGCCACCAGCAAATACTTCTCCAATTATGCCATTTTTAGCAACAAGTTTCACTCCAATAGCTGCTCCAAAACCTATATTTGTTGTTGTGTAATAATTAGGCCCCGTTTCTAAAAGATAGTAGGATGCGGTATCTCTTTTTCTACCAATAATAGCGGCATTTGCTTCAAAGAAAAAACCAGAGGCGCTCTTTTCTCCAAAATAAATTCTGGAATAAGGCAAAATACAATACCGTTGATTCTCATCAGCAGGACTTAATAATGTAAAAGAAGCAGCTAATCCAGCTCCCATATTATCAGTAAAATATCTTTCATAATTTATTTCAGGCACTCCATATATTGATGATGCAATGTTTAATCTAGTTTCATTCGGCATTAACTTTACATTTGAATTGCTTTTTGTAGAATTTTGTTTTTTGTTTGAGTATTTCGACTGAGCCATTGAGGAAAAACTTACTGAAACTATTATTAAGCAACATAATATTTTATTCATCTTTAAATTTTTTAATGGTTAAATGTTGTACAAATTATATAAAAAAATCGAAAAGCATTGACTTTAATATGATATAATTTTTATCAGGAGAATTATACAATAAAAAAATCCCGCATGAAACGGGATTGATTTTTTTATTTTTTTTGATGTTATTTCTCAATTGCACCTTCCACCAAGACGGTAGCACTATTGTTTAATACTTCTACAAATCCACTTTGAATAGTGTATGAAGCAGTACTATTTTTATCTTTTAGTATTTTTAAAGAGCCAGCTTTCAACGCACTAACCAATGGAGCATGCTTGTCCAACACTTCAAATAACCCGGCAATCCCTGGCAATTGAACCCCATAGACATCGCCGCTGAAAATTTTTTGCTCCGGTGTTAATATTTCTAATTTCATATGCGCTGATTAATGATTATAAAACGTCAAATTTTAAGAACTCAAAAAAAGAAACTCATAAAATCTAACACATTGATCCTGCTTACGCTTGGGCAGCAGCCATCATTTTTTTGCCTTTCTCAATTGCATCTTCTAAAGTTCCAACAAGATTAAATGCCGCTTCTGGATATTCATCTACTTCTCCATCCATAATCGCATTGAAACCGCGAATGGTGTCTTCAATTGGCACCAACACCCCTTTTAATCCTGTAAATTGTTCTGCCACAAAGAAAGGCTGACTTAAGAAACGTTGAACTTTACGTGCTCTTGATACTACTAATTTATCTTCATCACTCAATTCATCTAAACCAAGAATTGCAATAATATCTTGTAATTCTTTATAGCGTTGTAAAATCAATTTTACTCTATTTGCTGTATTATAATGCTCTTCTCCTACAATTTGAGGAGTAAGAATTCTTGAAGTAGAATCTAAAGGATCTACCGCTGGGTAAATTCCTAAATCAGCAATCTTACGACTCAATACAGTTGTTGCATCCAAATGCGCGAAAGTAGTTGCTGGCGCAGGATCTGTCAAATCATCTGCAGGAACGTATACCGCTTGTACAGAGGTGATTGAACCATTTTTAGTAGAAGTAATTCTCTCTTGCATCAATCCCATTTCCGTAGCCAAAGTTGGCTGATATCCCACCGCACTTGGCATACGACCTAATAAAGCCGACACTTCTGAACCAGCTTGGGTAAATCTAAAAATATTATCTACAAAGAATAAGATATCTTTCCCTTGACCATCTCCTTCTCCATCACGGAAATATTCCGCCATTGTTAACCCACTTAATGCCACTCTAGCTCTAGCTCCAGGAGGTTCATTCATTTGACCAAATACAAAAGTTGCTTTTGACTCTTTTAATCCTTCCACATCTACCGAACTTAAATCCCATCCACCTTCTTCCATACTATGCTTAAAAGCATCTCCATAATTCATAATTCCAGCCTCTATCATCTCTCTCATCAAATCGTTTCCTTCACGAGTCCTTTCCCCAACACCAGCGAAAACCGAAATTCCATTATAAGCTTTTGCAATATTGTTTATTAGCTCTTGAATCAATACCGTTTTTCCTACTCCTGCACCTCCAAATAATCCAATTTTTCCTCCTTTGGCATATGGCTCTATCAAATCAATTACTTTAATACCAGTAAATAGTATTTCTGATGCTGTACTTAAATTCTCAAATAATGGAGGTTTTGCATGTATGGGACGACCTCCTACTTTACTCACCTGAGGTAAACCATCAATAGCATCTCCAGTTACATTAAATAAACGTCCTTTGATTCCTTCGCCGATTGGCATTGTGATTGGACGGCCTGTATCTGTAACAACCGTTCCGCGAACTAGTCCTTCTGTACCATCCATCGCTACGGTTCGAACACTATCTTCCCCTAAATGTTGCTGAACTTCTAACACAAGCGTATCACCGTTTTCACGCTTCAACTCTAGCGCATTTAAAATTTCTGGGAGTTTTGAGTCTTTATCAAATTGCACATCAACTACAGCGCCGATAATTGACTTAATTTTACCTGTATTAGCCATAAAATGTATTTAGAATATGATGTATGTATTTTGGGCGCAAAGGTAAGGAATGAGTGCTGGAAATAAAAATCAAAAGGACTTTTTTTTAAACAAAAAAGACGTTTGACTATAATTTATTTTTTATCCGTTTTTATATTCGTGTAATAGACCCCGATTAATATGATAAACAGACTAAAAACCTGCAACCATCCTATTTTTTCACGATATACTATGCCCCAGATAATCGCAACAAACGGAATGCCATAGGTTACCATTGATGAAAAAACGGCGCCGGCCGACTTTAATAACTTATAAAAAAGGATATTCGCTATCGATGTGCCAAATATTCCCAATATAGCAGAATACCCCGAAGAAACAAGAACAGCATGACTACTCAAATCAAGTGAAAAATAACCTGAAAAATAAAGCACTATACCAGCTGGAATTGCAATTAATTGCATCGCTATAGCCACTATTTGCAAAGAAGGAATTTCTTTGAGATATCGTACCACTACATTGACATTTAACCCGTAAAAAAAAGTAGCCAGCACTACAAAAAGAACATAATTGTAATTATAATATTCACCCAAATCAGATTGACTTATAAATAAAATAATACTTCCAGCAAACGCAATTAAAATACCTATAACTTTTTGTATCGACGTTTTTCTCCGAAAAAATAAAACCCCCGTTATAATTACAAAAATGGGTGTCAACGAATTTAATGCTCCTGCCAAAGAGCTGTCAATTTTTTGCTCAGCTATACAAAACAAATATGCAGGCATTAAACTCCCCAATACGCCAGAAAAAAATATAAGATGTAGTTTTCTCAAAGGTATTTGCCTAAATCCTTTTATAGCTATAGGTAGTAAAAACAAGCCCGAACATACTATCCTCACCGATGCCACCTGAAAAGCAGTTAAGCTCTCCAACCCTTCTTTCATTAATATAAAACTACTGCCCCAAATAAAGGAAAGCGTAATAAATAATGTCCATTTTTGAATATTATTGTTCAACATGTTTGTAAAATATTAAACAAATATGAGTATTTTGAAATGAATTAACCCGATTATTTTCCATTCGTGCAATTGAAAAGCTTTTAATATTAAAATTATTTCGCCATTTTTAAACACCTAAACGATTATGACTTTCATTAAAGAATTCAAGCGCTTTTTAGCTCAAGGAAATGTAATTAATTTAGCCGTTGCCGTTATCATAGGCGCCGCTTTTGGTTCTATTGTATCTTCACTAGTAGATGATATCATTACTCCTTTATTACTTACGCCAGCTTTGCACGCCGCTAATGTTAATGAAATCGCCAGCCTATCATGGGGTGCAGTTAAGTATGGAAGCTTTTTGTCTGCTGTCATTAAGTTTGTTATTATTTCTATTATTCTTTTTGCATTAATTAAAACAATGAAAACATTCTTAAAAAACGAACCGGAAACAACTGCTGAACTTTCTATATCCGAAAAGGCATTGATTGAAATACGTGATTTGCTGAAAAGCAAAAACTAAGCTCGTGCATGTAGTCAAAAAAACACCATGATTTTGCCTTTCCGTGATTTCGGCTATTCCGTTATTTTTTCTGATGGGATTTTCTGTATACAATCTACTATTTTCGTGGATAATTTTATTAAAAAAGAACTGCCAAATATTTACCTTTGACTTTACTATTTTAATTTTTAAAAAAAACACATTGAGCAACAGCCCATCATATCAGATTAAATTGGACCAATTTGAAGGTCCTTTTGATTTATTATTATTCTTTATTGAAAGAGACGAAATTGATATCTACAATATACCTATTACAAAAATCACAAATGATTTTTTGCATCATATTCATCAAACCGAAAAATTAAATATCGAATTAAGCAGTGAGTTTATTCTTTTCATCAGTACTTTAATGCGCATCAAAGCAAAAATGCTTTTGCCAAGAAAAGAATTAGATGCACAAGGAAATGAGATCGATCCGAGAATGGAACTGGTTGACAAAATCCTTGAATATAAAAAATTCAAAGAAGCTTCCCTTCAATTAGCAGAAATGGAAGCAGTGAGAATGCTTATGATGAAAAGAGGGAATCTACAAAAAGAATTATCGCAAATTGGTGAAGATGCAGGAGAAGGAACAGAAATTCAAACTGTTACTATGTTTAAGCTGATGAAAGCTTTTGAGAAAGTCATTTTGCGTATTCAACAAAGAAACAACAATCCCGTTCATACCGTTGTTCAGTATAACTATACCATGGAGGCCTGCAGAGATTTCATGCTTGACCTGTCACGAACTGAAAAAACATTATCCTTTGAAAAACTTTTCGAAGTTTGCGAAGATCGTATTCATGCTATTTTTCTTTTCTTAAACATGCTTGAACTAGTTCAGCAAAAATATCTTCAAATAGTTATTGGCGAAGGCAGAAATAATTTCATCATTGAATACAACGAGAATAGAGAAGAAGAAATCCACAATCCACTTACTGCTGAAGATTTTAATCATTTGAATTAATCAAGTGCTAATTTGTTTTTTCTTTTTCTCTACTCGCTTTTAATTTATAACAAATATGCATACCATCATTTACAAAGCTTCCGAAAGAGGAACAGCAGATTATGGCTGGTTAAAGCCCAATTATTACTTTAGTTTCTCTAACTATCATAATCCAAGTAAAGTGCATTTTGGTGCATTGCGTGTATTAAATGATGATTTCATAATGGGTGGCGGGGCATTCCCTACACATCCTCACGATAATATGGAAATTGTTACGATCCCTTTAACCGGGGCATTACAACATAAAGACAATACGGGAGGCGAAGGCATTATTAAAGCAGGAGACGTTCAAATCATGAGCGCTGGATCTGGCATTCAACACGCTGAATTAAATGCCTCTGAAACAGAACCCGTAACCTTGTTTCAAATCTGGCTTTTTCCTAAAGAAAAAAATATCAAGCCACGATACGATCAAAGAAATTTCGATTTTTTAAATAGACAAAACAAATGGCAATTTGTGGTTTCTCCTAGAAAAGAAGATGATGCATTATGGATAAATCAACATGCAAGATTTGCAATGACAAATTTAAGTGCTGGCAAATCCATTGAATATAATAATGGCTTTGAAGGTAACGGTGTTTTTTTAGTAGTAATCAATGGCAGTGTTGAAATTGAAGAAAATGTAATAAACAAAAGAGATGCCATTGGAATCAAAGATGTAAATAAATTCATTATTAAAGCTTCTGTCGATTCCGAATTACTAGCAATTGAAGTGCCTATGATTATTTAAGGGAAAATGTTTTACTAATAATTTTCTCTTATAGATTTTACAAACCTCTCAACCGCTTTTCTTACCGACATTGAAGAACTTATTGAATTATTTACCAATACAGAAAACAACAACTCTTTATTTTTTTTGGTAATAATAATTCCACTTAATGCCACTACACTACTAAGGGTACCCGTTTTTGCAAAAACAAATGCACTATCTGAAATAAAATAATTTTTTAACGTGCCTTCTCCACCCGTAGGTAAAATAGAACATAAGCGGCTGAATCCATACTCCTTAATGAGTTTATTAAGAATGAAAATAAAATTTTGGGGCGAAAATAAATTATACCTGCTCAGGCCAGATCCATCAACCCATTTAGGTCTTTGTGGCATTTCTTTCAGATCTGTTTTTAATACATATTCTATCATCTCTTTATCACTAAAAAAACCTAATTTGTTATTGCTAGCCATCAATAACAATTGCTCAGCATAAAAATTATCACTATTAAATAGCATCTTTTTAAGCACAGTGTCAACCGGTTGAGAATAAATATTTAGCCAATTTATTTTTGAATTTTCTTCTTTAATTGTAGTGGCAATATGATACCTGTTTTCTAAAAAAGAAATAGTGCTGCTGATTCCATTTGTCTCAAAAGGAATATTTGTATTAATACCACTATCCTTTTTAGAAAAAATAACATTAAATAAATTACAAGATGGAAATCTTTTTATTGACGCATCCTCTTTTTTACCATCATATGAATAAGTAATATTAAAATCCTTAAGTAATGGAGATAATTCAGCTGTAGTATATGAGTCGTTTTCTTCTCTACTAGCTTCTATATGTAGTAAGTTGCCAAACATTGGAAACGTATTCCTTTGTGCCATATAATAGTCGTCAAAGTCATCCCAGGACCAGCCGTGTCCATACTTTTCCGCTAAGTTTGTTGGAGTATAAAATACAATGGGCTTGGTATTTTTACTTAAAAAATCATCAACCGGATGATGTAAAAAATCAACATGTAAAAATGTTGGATCGCCCGTTGGCTGAACAAATAACGAATCGGCAGTTTCATAATATTTTAAACCTTCAATACTATCTCCCAAATATTTGAGTGCTGTGTACAAGGTAAACAATTTCGTGTTGCTTGCTGGAACAAAATATTTATCTGCGTTATAATTAAACCAATATTTATTAGTAAATGGCTCATAAACACTTATACCAATATGTGCAGTAGCAATTGCACTATCAATCATTAATGCTTTATTCGCTTCTTTTAAACTAATCTTTGTTGCAGTACAATTCGATAAAAAATAAATTATAAAAAAATATAGGATGCCTTTTTTCATTAACCTTTTGTATTTTCAATTTAATTGATAATCAAACTAAACGTTCCTTTCCAGAGCTCTTAACCATCTTTCTGGCATTTCATTCTTACTTGCCATTATATAATCTTTGTGACTACAGGCAATAAATTTTTTATCGGGCAATTGCATCCACCATCTATTGGATCTTTTGCTTTGGAGAAAAAGGGTATCCGTTTCTGAAAAAAATGTATGAAATTCATTAAAGGCTGATGTCTCTTGTAAAGTAGGCTCTTGTTTTCCCTTGCTTTTTCCATCAATGAAATACCAAATCATTTGAGAAATTTGCTTGGCAGTTAAATTATTCTTATCCTGATCTGAAAAGTATCCATAAATTCCAAATGTGTTTAGGTTTCTGCTGTACCCAGCATATTGCGACAACACACAAGCTTCTTCTCCTGAAAAACCATTAGGACTTTGATTGTGAGATGGAGCATCCGCATTCTTAATTGCAGTAATATCAAAACTTAATAAATTAGTGTTGCGAATTACTGGTTCCATTTCTTCAATGTCTTCTTTTACAATCCCTAATCGATAACAATCAAAACGTAATTTATCCATTGTTTCAAGCAAACGAGGATGTACAAAATAACTTTGAAATCCTATATGATTATAATGCCTTACCATATTAGGTTCACTTGTAAGCATTTCTAATAAAAAGTTTTCGTTTTTAATCACACTATCCCCTCTTAAATCTATCAATGAATCAATGCAAGATGCTTCGACAATTTGATTCAATTCTTTATACGCATAATATTGTGCCAATGTTACATCATGAGAACCTCCAATAATCACAACGGTTTTTCCTATTCTGATCAACTCAACCAGTACTGTCTTTAATGCTGCATAGCTGTCTTTTAATTCTGACCCGGCTTTTATGTTGCCAATATCAGCAATAACGATTGAACTATGCCAATAATGCAGCTGATACAATTGTTTTCTTATCTTATTTGCTGCATGACTTTTTGAAGAATAAACGCCAGCACCTCGGGTTTCATTTATCCCTACAATTACAATATCAACCTGAGTAAGATCAGGGATGTCTCGCTCATATAATAATACATTTTTACCTAATTGTCCATCATTGAATCCAATATCTTCATTAATTTCCAATAAATCTATAGGGGATAAAAAATCAGAAAGGTCTTGCATAATGTTAATTTATACAAACCTACTTCATTCGATTCAAATACATATTAAGATTAATGATTTTTTTCGTGTAAATCTGTTGTTACATTTTGTAACTTTGCCTTTTAGTTGATGCAATTATTTTTTAGTAACTATTAATGAATCTTAATGGGAGATAAACAAGAAATACTTCAGGAAGTTGTTATAAAATTCGCTGGAGATAGTGGAGATGGTATGCAGTTAACCGGTAGTCAATTTACTAATAACACCGCTTTACTAGGATTAGATTTGGCGACCTTTCCCGATTTTCCTGCCGAAATCCGTGCGCCTATAGGCACTTTGCCTGGAGTAAGTGGATATCAACTTAGATTTAGCAGTGATAGAATTTATACACCTGGAGATGAATGCGATGTTTTAGTAGCTATGAATGCTGCTGCCTTAAAAGTAAACTTATCGGCCCTAAAAAAAGGAGGAAAAATCATTGTTAATGTGGATGGTTTTGATGCCAAAAATCTTCGCTTAGCCAATTATCCGGAAGGTGTAAATCCTATTGAAGATGACAGTTTAAGTAATTATGAAGTCATCAGAATCGATGTCACAAAAATGACCAGAGAATCGCTGAAGGATTTTACAATGGGTACAAAAGAAAAAGACAGAGCCAAAAATATGTTTGTGCTTGGATTTTTATACTGGATGTACAACCGCGATTTAGATAATACGCTAAACTTCTTGAAAGAAAAGTTTTCAAAAAGAGCCGATATTTTAGAAAGCAATATTAAAGTATTACAAGCTGGATATAACTATGCTGATACGACGGAGACTTTCACCAGCAGATATTCTGTCGCGAAAGCTAAGATGGAGCCAGGCGTATACCGTTCAATAATGGGTAATCAAGCGTTGGCATATGGATTAATTGCTGCTTCTCAAAAAAGCGAATTGCCTTTATTCTTAGGTACATACCCTATTACACCAGCTTCTGATATTTTACACGAATTAAGCAAGCACAAGTCTTTTGGAATAAAAACTTTTCAGGCTGAAGATGAAATTGCGGCCATAACTGCGTCTATTGGTGCTAGTTATGGTGGTTCAATTGGAGTTACCTCTACCTCTGGACCAGGCATGGCATTAAAATCTGAGGCAATGGGATTAGCTGTAATGCTTGAATTACCTTTGGTAATTTGCAATATTCAACGCGGAGGACCAAGTACAGGCTTACCTACAAAAACAGAGCAAAGCGATTTGCTTCAAGCTTATTATGGCAGAAATGGGGAATGTCCCATGCCAATAATAGCTACATCAACCCCAAGTGATTGTTTTGATGTAGCATTCGAGTCTGTTAAAATTGCTATACAACACATGACACCCGTAATATTATTAAGTGATGGATATATTGCTAATGGAGCAGAGCCCTGGAAATTTCCTCAGGCTGCAGCGCTTCCTTCTATTCCAGTAAAATTTAAAACGAAACTTGATGACGGCGAATTAAAATTTACCCCCTATTCAAGAAATGAAAAATTAGCAAGGCCATGGGTAACGCCTGGTACACCTGGATTAGAACACAGAATAGGCGGACTTGAAAAACAAAACATAACTGGAAATATTAGCTATGATCCGGAGAATCATCAAGTAATGGTTAATTTAAGACAACAAAAAATTGATGACATTGCCCATCATATCCCTATGCAAAAATTAGATAGTGGATTAGATAAAGGTAAAGTGTTGGTAATTGGATGGGGAAGCACCTATGGCGCAATAAAAAGTGCCTGCTTAGCTTTACAACAAGAAGGTTTGGCTGTTTCACATGCTCATATACGTTATATAAGACCATTGCCAAAAAATCTAGGTGACATTATTAAAAATTTCGACCAAGTACTAATCCCAGAAATCAATAATGGACAATTGATAAAAATCATCAGAGATATTTATCTAGTAGACGCGAAAGGCTACAATAAAATTATGGGGATCCCAATAACGAAAGGTGAATTAATTACAAAAATCAGAGAGCTATTATAAATATTTATTGTATGCTATTTATTAGTCTCTTTGACTACTTAACATTATTCCCACTTTTATGTTGAAGGAAAAATAACTATCATTATGAGTAGGGTCTCCTCTTTTTTTTCCCTCAGCATCACTTGGGTCAAAATTTGATCCCTGACTATACCAAGCAAGTACATTATCATATTTAGAAGTAGTGCCATTGGCATCTAAAAATCCGTATGCGAGTGCTTGTTGCTTAAATGGAACCACATCACTTCCGCCGCCATAAATACTCGTTGAAATATACCTTGTACTTACATCGTCTAAATAATCTGTCGAAAGCATTCTATAAACAAATTCTGACCTAATTTTTACAATAGGAGAAACTTCAAATTTAACTCCAATACCTAAAGGGATATTAGTCTGCTTTAACTTGTATAATTCTTTGCCGTCATAAAAGCCCTGCCCTTCAGTCCTTAATGGCTGCAAATCAATTAATCTTCCATTTAAATCACCTTGCGGATTGAATGAGTAATATCCTATACCTCCTAGTAAGTAAGGCGACAAAATTGACAGAGAAGATTCTCTACTATCTTGACTTATTAATAAGTTTTTAGGGTAAATCTCAGCAATAATTGAGAACTCTGTTATTTTACTTTTAAAATTTAAATTCCTATTGTATCTAGCACTTGAGATATCTGTAATTGGAACAGAATTCAATACGTCATCATTTGCCATAATATTCCCAAAAGCAGCTTCAGCCCTAATGCCAAGCGAATTTCTATATAAACAAGTCAAATAGGCTCCTACACAAGAAGCAGATTTTCCGATATTTAAATCTTTTGTATTCTGTTTTCCAATTCCTTTATTTCCACCTAAATCAGTAAGGCAATTCATCAGTCCAAGAGAAATACCTGCCTCAGCTGAAGTGCCAGTATAATAATTACTAGAATAATCTTGGGCAATAGTACTATTGCCAAGAAACAAGGAAAAAAAACTGATAAATAAACTTACTTTTTTCATTAAATAATCCACTTTTACTTTACTACAAAAAAAAGAAAAATAATACTCTACAAATTAAATGAAATTTATTGAATATTATTTGCGGTTGAATGCTTTTCTTTAAAATACTTACAAATATGAATCAAGCCACAATTGTCACATTTTGGCTTTCTTGCGGTACAAGTATATCTCCCATGAAGAATAAGCCAATGATGTGCTTTAAAGATTAAATCTTTGGGGAAATAACTAATCAGTTGTTTTTCTGCTATTGACGGGGTTTTTGCATTTGTAGTAAGTCCGATTCTTGCACTAACCCTGAATACATGGGTATCTACAGCCATATTAGGTTGGTTATCAATAACCGATGTAATAACATTCGCTGTTTTTCTTCCGACGCCTGGTAGCATGATTAACTCAGCCACATTCATTGGTATTATGCCGCTAAAATGGTCTTTTAACATAGTAGCCATTCCTATCAAATGCCTAGTTTTGTTATTTGGATATGAAATACTTTTAATAACATTAAAAAGATCCTCAAACTTTGCCCTACTCATGGATTCTATATCTGGATATTGACAAAATATTTTAGGTGTTACTGTATTGACTCTTTTATCGGTGCATTGGGCAGACAATATTACAGCAACGAGTAGTTGAAATGGATTTTTATACGTCAGCTCCGTTTCTGCTAAAGGATTATTCTTTTTGAAGTATTCAATAACCGCCTGATATCTTTCTGCTTTTTTCATAAAAAAACCCGTTTCTGTATCGAGGAAACGGGTAAGATTTTATTTTAGTTGATTTATCTATGCTAATTTTAATATACTTTCAATTGTTTGATTGCTAGGTGAATAACTTACCTTTTTCATTTCAGCAATAGTCCCTAGCAACATCTCGTATTCTTCTTTTATATTCCAATCCGTTTCTATTGCTTCTTGTATGCGAATATTCTGTTCAATGGTAGTTTCATTGTACAAATACTGTATCAACTCCTCCGTTCCAATAGTTTGCATAATCTATACTCTTTGTATTATTAAAAATCTATTTCAGACCTAAAACGAATTTCAGTCAGAAAAATTGTGTCAATCTTGTTTATTTTACTCATTGGGCTTTACTAGAAAAACATCCTCATTGTCTTTTTTCATCATATATTTTTCACGGGCATACGTTTCAATTGTCTCAGCACTTGTTTTTAATTGACTTAGTGCAATTCTAGTTTCTGTTATTTGATTGTTTAAATTAGCTTCACTTTCCTGGAGATTTTTTAACTTTTCTTTCTTAGAAGCAATGGTGCTCCAATCTTTTGGATCAAAAAAACTCATCCATACAATAAAAAAAACTAAAGCTAAAAAGGATTTGTTTCTTGCTATTTTCTTAAATCTATTCATTTTATAAAAAAGTTGATACAATTTACTATTTCTTCTATTAATAATCAAGAAATAAAACTAATTATTATTTAAAGCTATTAGTGACCAAATTTAATACTCCCATTTGGATAAATCCCACTATCCCCTAGCATTTCTTCAATCCTGATTAATTGATTATACTTTGCCATTCTATCACTTCTCGATGCTGAACCAGTTTTGATTTGACCACAATTCAACGCTACTGCTAAATCTGCGATTGTACTATCTTCCGTTTCACCACTTCTATGACTCATGATAGTATTATACCCATTTTGTTGTGCCATCGTTACAGCATTAATTGTTTCTGTTAGCGTACCAATTTGATTCACTTTTACCAATAATGCATTTGCTGTTTCATCTTTAATCCCTCTTTCCAATCTTTTTACATTCGTTACAAATAAATCATCACCAACTAATTGACATTTTTTTCCAATAGTATCTGTCAGCATCTTCCATCCCTTCCAATCATCTTCAGCCATGCCATCCTCAATCGAAATAATAGGATATTGTTTCACCCAACTTTCCCAATATTTAACAAGCTGCTCGCTTGTCATTTTCTTTCCGTCACTTTTATGAAAAATATATTTTTTTTCTTTGGCATTCCACAATTCACTATTCGCTGCATCCATCGCAATGGCTATTTGACTTCCTGTTTTATACCCAGCTGCCTGAATAGCTGTCAATACCATTTCTATTGCCTCTTCATTGCTTTGGATATTTGGCGCAAATCCACCTTCATCTCCAACATTTGTGCTAAACCCTTTTTTCTTTAGTACTATTTTTAATGCATGAAATATTTCAACTCCCCATTGTAGTCCTTCGCTGAAAGTTTTTGCACCAATGGGCATCACCATAAATTCCTGAAAATCTATTTTATTATCTGCATGCGCACCCCCATTCAAAATATTCATCATTGGAATAGGCAGCATTTTTGCATTCGTTCCGCCAATATATCTATACAAAGGAAGCTTTGCTTCAAGGGCTGCAGCCTTTGCTACGGCCAAACTAATAGCAAGCAATGCATTGGCACCTAACTTGCTTTTATTGTCTGTGCCGTCCAATTTAATCATCATGGCATCTATCCCTGTTTGATCCGCCACATCCCAACCTAATAAATGCTCACTTAATATTGTGTTCACATTTTTAACCGCCTTTAACACACTTTTTCCCCCATATAACTTCTTATTGTTATCTCTTAATTCTACCGCCTCATGAATACCAGTACTTGCTCCACTTGGAACGGCGGCTCTTCCAAGACTTTCGTTTTCTGTTATAACATCCACTTCAATGGTCGGATTTCCTCTGCTATCTAATATTTGTCTTGCGTGAATTGATGCAATGTAACTCATGATTTTTTTTATTTTTCTAGTTGGTCAATGTTTTAAATATCTGTTCTAAATTTTGTTTTTCGCTATTTAGTGAAATAATATTGATGTCTCTTTCTATACTTAGTTCAAGCAACTGTCTTCTCATAACTTCCGGATGGGTGGTTTCAATGGTAAAGGTAGATTTAGGGAAATCTTTTATACTTACCACTTCTTTTAAATTTTGCAGCATGTCTAATGATACAACTTCTTTGAATTGAATTGTCACATAGTGATTGCTTGAATTATTTAATTGTAGGCTATTAACCAGATCGTCTGCAACAATTTGACCTTTATGAATGATTAGAACTCGGTTACAAATAGCCTCAACTTCCTGCATGATGTGCGATGAAAAAAGAATCGTTTTTGTTGCTCCGAGGTTTTTAATTACTTCCCTTATTTCAATAATTTGATTAGGGTCCAATCCTGAAGTTGGCTCATCTAAAATTAATACCTCCGGATCATGAATAAGAGCTGCGGCTAACCCTACACGTTGTTTGTACCCTTTACTCAATTGACCTATTTTTTTATTTACTTCTTTATCTAACCCCACTAATTCAATTACTGCTTTTACTCTTTCTTTTTTTTCATCAATTTGATGAATTTCAGCAATGAAATTTAAATACTCTCTAACATACATATCAAAATACAGAGGGTTTGCCTCTGGCAGATACCCTATTTTCTTTTTTGTAATGCTGCTGTTTTCTACAACAGATTCTCCACATACTTCTATCTTGCCGCCATCCGCAGTTATATACCCTGCAATCATTTTCATAGTGGTAGATTTCCCCGCTCCATTTGGCCCAAGAAATCCAACAATCTCTCCACTATTTACCTGGAATGAAATATTATTTACGGCTTTTTGGCTGCCAAATGTTTTTGTAAGATTAGAAACTGCTATGGACACCTAGAGGATATTTATGATTATTTACTTGGCGGTTTTTGTGGTCCTCCCTGAGGTGGCCGTTGTTGATTACGTTGCTGAGGTGGACCTGGCCTATTTCTATTAAATGCTTGTTGTGGGCCTCTGCTGTTGCCTCCTAGAGGTTGACGTTGTTGACCTGGAGTTCCTTCTTGAGAAGGTCGCTGTTGCCTTATTTGCTGGCCTCGCTCCTTGTCTCTTCTTTTTCTTGTTGTTTTTTCTAAACTCTTTAAACTTATTTGTCCTACTAAATCTGCATACTCTGGTTCAACTTCTTTTGGTTTTCCAGTAATCACTTCAACCGTTTCAAGTTCTTCTGGCTTAACACCTTGCTTATTTTGAGCCTTTATTCTTTTTACAGTTTCAATGCTTAACGGATAATGTTTACTACTATCCGACATCGTATACCACATGATATTTTTAAAAATATCTTTCTTTATTAAAAAGGCTCTGCCTCTGGCCATTTCTAATGTATCTGCATCATTTGGGAAAAATTGCAACGCATCTAAATAAGTATCTAATTCATAATTCAAACAACATTTAAGTCTTCCGCACTGCCCACTTAATTTAGTCTGATTTATACTTAAATTTTGATATCGTGCTGCATTTGTATTTACACTTTTGAAATCGGTTAACCAGGTACTGCAACATAATTCGCGTCCGCAACTTCCAATTCCGCCAACTTTTCCGGCTTCCTGACGGGCTCCAATCTGACGCATCTCGACTTTTACTTTAAACTCTCCAGCATACAACTTTATCAATTCTCTAAAATCAACCCTGTCATCTGCTATATAAAAATAAGTTGCTTTTTTTCCATCCGCTTGTACTTCAACTTCTGCCATTTTTAATTCAAGCTTTAACTGACGGGCTATTGCTCTACTTCTAATGAGCATTTGAGGCTCTCTAGCTTTTGTTTCCATCATCTTTGCAATATCTTGATCAGTTGCTTTGCGGAGAATTTTTTTTATCTCAGGACTTTTCTCGTCGATGTTATTTTTTTTCAATTGAAGTCTTACCAATTCTCCAGTAAGATTTACCATGCCTACATCAAACCCTCCCGAACCTTCAAGAGCCACCATTTGACCTTTTTCAAAATAATGAACCGTTGTATTTCGAAAGTAATCCTTTCTACTTCCATTATTGAAGGAGATTTCAACAATACGACAACTGCTTTCAGGATCACTGAAAGGTAAGTTTGCCAACCAATCATGAACGTTCATTCGATTACATCCACCACTTGAACAATTACCATGACTTTGACATCCACTTGGAGCTCCGTCTTTACTCGTACCACAACTTCCGCAACCCATATAAATAATTATTTTAATAATTTAACAACTTTGAGAATGGCTCATTCGAACCCACTTTCTTTTCAACAGCTCAATTTACCAAAATTACTGCATTGTTGCTAATAATATGATATAACTTAATAGTTAAAGCATGAAAAAGCAATTTTGCATTAGCATTTCTTTCGATATGATAGCTTGCAGAGTCTAATTCTTTTATAATAGCTTCTTGCTGATTGATATTACAAAGCTTATTTAATCGAATAGCAAAATCATTGGAAGTTTTTAATGTAGCCCTTTCTTGATCTTCGCTAGTAATCATGTTCAGCTTAATCGCATCTTCCAATAAATGAATAAAATACTTAAAAAATTGTTTTTGTTTTTCTCTTCCTATTTTACTGATGTCTTCAATCCATTTTACTTGAGCCACTGGACCGGTTTTTAATATGCTATTTAGCCATTCTCTCAATAATATTTCCCAATCATTATCCGCATGCTGCAATTGTTGTAATGCTTCATGATAATTTCCTTCACTAACCCTAGCTATTTGATCTGCTTTTTGAACAGCTATCCCTTCTCTTAATTCAAGTGCAGCCTCAATGTCTATTCTTTTTAACAGCGGTATTTTTATTAACTGTGTTCTAGATAAAATCGTTTGAAGTATTTGCTGATCATTTTCTGCAACAAAAATAAATACAGTATTAGGCGGAGGCTCCTCAATTAATTTTAACAACCTGTTTCCTTGAACCCCTAATAATTCAGGCATCCACATAATCAAGAATTTATACGTCGACTCAAAGCTTTTTAAACTAAGCTTTCTATTGATATCACCACACTCATGGACTGTAATATTACCCTGTTTATTTTCAGCACCAATCGACTGAAGCCAGTCATATGAATTTCCATAAGGATTTGAATCTATGAAAGTTCTCCATTCATTTATAAAATCTGTGCTGATTGGTTTATCACCGCTTTTTCTTGAAATAACAGGATATGAATAATGAATATCCGGATGGATCATTTTTGCTGATTTGATACAGGCTGAACATACGCCACATGAATCATTCTTATCAGCATTATTTTCTTTAGCCTCATTTGATTCATTGGCAAACAGCCCAGAATCTGAAAGCGTTTTTAATGAACTGCCATTAATCTTTTCGCAGACCAAATACTGTGTGAAAGCTCTTGCCAATGAAAGAGCACCACTTCCCTCTTTACCCAAAAACAAAAGTGCGTGACTCAGCCTGTTTTGCTGAATCATTTGAATTAATTGATGCTTTACATCTACTTGTCCGATTATATCTTTAAACTGCACGCTGCAATTTAAATTAAATTATTACTGAAGTGATAATAATTATTCGCCAATTTTATAAAAGTGAAATAATTTCTTTACTCATTGGAGAAACACTGCTCTCAAATTTTTTTATAACAAATCCCGTTTCATCTATTAAAAATTTATTGAAGTTCCATTTTATTGCAGCATCCAAAACACCATTCTGCTCTTTTTGAGTTAAATACTGATAAATAGGAGCCATACCTTTCCCTGTTACAGAAATCTTAGCGGCCATAGGAAATGTAACTCCATAATTTTTGGTACAAAAAACTTGTATATCTGCATTTGATCCTGGCTCTTGACCACCAAAATCATTAGCAGGAAATCCCACCACCATCAACTTCTCTTTATATAAATCAAATAATTCCTGAAGTTCCTTATACTGCGGCGTATACCCACATGCTGAAGCTGTGTTTACTATCAATATTTTCTTGCCTTTAAATAAGGAAAAATCTATCGTTCCGCCATCTATTTGATTTACTTTAAACCGATGTATTGAAAAAATAGTGTCCACTTTTTTATTACCCATATCATGCTGATTTATTATTGATGTCTTTTTTTCTGTTGTTGAAATACTTTGTAAAAACAAACAGGAAATCATTAATATTTTTACCATTTAGTTTTTTTTATTGTGAATAAATATGATGCAACCCTTTTGGCTATTGTTTTTCATAACATCCTATATCTGTAGCTATCCCGGAAATTCTTGGATTATTCTCTATATCTACATTAAAGGATGTAGTCGTGCCCATATCAATTCCAGGTGCTAAAGGATCTTTATTGGTTCTAAAAACAAAAACATTATTCGATATATCAACGCTATCAAATAATGGATTTTGGTTCAATATACAAGCATTGCTTATAGAATTTGGTGGGTCTATTGAATTTTTCAGAAGACAATGATCAAATAAAATATCAAAAACGCCACTACCTTCTTTGGTGACAAAAATTTCATCTTGGTTTACATTATCATCGCCCCAAAAAATACAATTTTTAAATGTAGCCCTGATGTCTGGAATAATAGAGCTTGAACTTTGTAAATCATAATTACTTAATTGCAATACAGGATTCGAATGAAATGAAAACAATGTAGAATATGAAACCATTGTGCAATTTGTAAATTCATAAAACCCTCCTCGTTGGATTTTTACATTTTGGCCGCAATTAGAAATCAGCGTATTGTCAATCGTTAAATTGCTATTATTTGAAAAAATGCCGCATTCCGAAGCGTTATCGATAATACATTGTTTAAGAATTAATTTAGGACTACTATTGACAGAAGGTTCAAAAAGTGTTATTGCAGATGTGGCATTTTTAATGACAGAAAAGTTAAATTGATTATTTTTACTGCTATTTCGAAAATAAAATCCGGGCCAACTTGCAGGCAACTCTCGATATGATTTATCTAGTCTATCTCCAGTAAAAATAACTTCCTTATCTTTTTCGCCAAAGACTTGCAAAGTTCCATCAACCAAAATGGCCGCGTCTGCATGCGCATATATATTACATCCGCGTTGAATAATCAATGTAGCAGTTGAATCTATTTGAAGTTGACCAAGTATAACATATGGCAAATCGTTAGTCCATACAACATTTCCCATTATTTTTTGATTTCGAAGAAAATGCGCATTTTTTCCAAATGCTTCTAATTGGATTAATTTATTATTCCCGTTATAACTAATAAGTATACTGTCATTTACCATAAAGGGCAATTGAGCAGCAGTAGGATTTATTGTCACAGATACAAATACATATACACTGTCATTAGCCGCTATTTCCATATCATGAATTTCAGAAGCAGCAAGTCCATTTACATTTAAATGATATGCCGAATTTGTTCCTCCCATTAGTTTAATGGTTGACAATAAAATCTTTTGCTTGTTGTTATTTATGATTTTAAAAGATTGAGTAAAAGATCCTAGCGAAGTAAATACCGTGTCAAATCGGATTGTGTCCGCTTGAATATCGATATAAGCATCCTGGCTTAATAAAAATTTGTCTTTTTGACAAGAATATAAAAATATGAGCACAATGGATAAAAATATGGCGCTATTTTTAAATACTTTATTCATTTTTCAAATGTAGTTTTTTTTTGGGCTTCAAAAAGAAAGAATTATTTAGTTGCAACTGCCAGCGTAGCGATATTCAAATTAGTAGATGGGATTTTTAAAATTTTTCTTCCGCAAGATTCTAATGTTGATCCTGTAGTAATAATATCATCTACTAATAATATATTTTTCCCTTCTAACAGTTTTTCATTTTTTATATCAAAACTTCCTTCTACATTTAGCCATCTTTCTGGCCTTTGTTTTCTTGTTTGTGTTTCTGTAAATCGATTTCTGAATACAATATTTTCCAAAACAGGCACCTTTAATATAGGAGAAATGCCATTGGCAATAATTACAGACTGATTGTAACCTCTCTTTTTTTCTTTATCGATAAACATTGGCAACGGAATAATAACATCTATATTTAAAAACCGACCACTTTTCAAAATCGACTCTCCTAATAACCCACCTAGAAAAACACCGATTTCTTTTTTGCCCTTATATTTTAATTGATGCAGTAAATGTTGAATAATTTTTCCCTTCGAAAAATAAAATTCACTATGTGCGGCAGCAATATCTAATCTGCCTGCAAATATTCTTTCCGTTAAATTATTAGGGTGCTTTGCAAAGTCGGTTCTGGGCAAGCTGTTTAAACAATGAAAACATAGCAATTGCTCTTTTTTTAAATTATCATATCCGCATGATTTACAAAAGTGTGGATAAAAAAGGTGTAATGCGTCTTCTACAAGGGAAGCAAATGATAACATAGACGGATTGAAGTGAATTAAAATAATAAATTATATAGTTCTTCCACTTTACCTAATGAAATTATTTCAATGGTAGATTTAATATTATGTAAAGATTTGGCATTGTATTTACTTACCACAATCTTTTCAAATCCTAGTTTCTCTGCTTCTGCAATTCTTTGTTCAATTCTGTTGACTGCTCTTATTTCTCCACTTAATCCAACTTCTCCAGCAAAACAAATATGTTGTGGCAAAGCAACATCCTCATAACTACTTAACAATGCAGATACAATCGCTAAATCCAATGAAGGGTCTTCTACTTTGATACCACCTGCAATATTTATGAAAACATCTTTTACACCGAAATGAAATCCACCTCGTTTTTCTAAAACAGCCAATAATAACTGTAATCTTCTTAAATCAAATCCGCTGACGGTTCTTTGTGGAGTTCCATAAACACTTTGCGTAACTAGTGCTTGTGTTTCAATTAACAACGGCCTCATACCTTCAATTGTTGCGGCAATGGCAATACCACTTAATTGATCTTCTTTATTTGTAATCAATATTTCACTTGGATTACTTACTGCACGCATTCCTTGTCCCGTCATTTCATAAATGCCTAATTCTGAGGTAGAACCGAATCTATTTTTTAACGTCCTCAATATCCGATAGGCATAATGCCTGTCTCCCTCAAATTGAAGAACCGTATCTACCATATGTTCTAAAATCTTAGGACCAGCAATATTTCCTTCCTTTGTAATATGTCCAATCAAAAACACAGGCGTGTTTGTTTCTTTTGCAAATCTTTGTAATTCAGCTGCACATTCTCGAATCTGACTAACACTACCCGCAGATGATTCAACAAAAGGAGATTGTAAGGTTTGAATAGAATCAACTATAACCAAGGCAGGTTTTAATTTTTTAATCTCTTTAAATATTACCTGAGTATCTGTTTCGGTTAACAAATAAAAGTTTTCATTTTTTATTCCTAATCGATCTGCACGCATTTTAATTTGTTGTTCACTTTCTTCCCCACTAACATATAAAGTAATGATGCTACTTAATTGCAAGCCATTTTGAAGAAATAAAGTAGACTTTCCAATACCCGGTTCACCAGCAACCAAAACAATACTTCCTAAAACAATTCCGCCTCCTAGAACTCTATTAAGTTCTACATCCGCTGTTTCAATTCTTTTTTCTTGAGCACTCACCACTTCATTCAGTGCTACTGTTTTTATTTTAGAAGTACCATTATACTCTTTCCATTCATCTTTTGAATTTTTATCGTTACCCTTAGTTATAATTTCTTCAACAAAACAATTCCATTGAGAGCATGATGGACATTTGCCTAACCATTTTGCACTTTCGTGACCACAATGCTGACAAAAAAAAGATGATTTAGTTTTACTCATAGCGTAAATGTAAATTCAAATATGCTAAAGAAAAAAAAGTAAAATTTATTTTTAAAAAAATCTTGACTTATAAAAAATAACAATAGAAATAAAAGAAAGAAAAAAAATCAGAAACGATTAAGTGGAGAGTTGCATTAAAGTAAAAGGGTTAGCATTTCTGCTAACCCTTAATACTTACTAACCCATTAAATTCTACTGCTAAATTACAAACTGCAGACACAAAAAAAAATAAAATTTTAAAATTGTGAATAACTATTTACCCTAATAGCACTATATTATTTAATTTTATTTACTCGCGTATTTAATTAATTAACAAGTATTTATGATTGTTTTTCGATTAAATAAATATTGTACTAGTATTCATATACTTTTTTAAATTGTATTTTATATATTTTTACTTTATTTTATATAGATATATGTATTGTCCGTTAATTATAAACAATGAATAGTGGAAATTTTAGATATTTTTTATATTTATAAAATATCTATATCTTTATAATAGACTTGATTATTAAGGGGAAAGTAATACAAAAGTATTTTTTACTGTAAGAAAGTATAGCCACTAATATATAATACTATTAATAAATACAAAGTCATTAGCTTCAAAAAACCGAAACTTCATATTTGCCTATACATATATTATTTAATAAAAATATGATTGTTGGGTATTTAAATTCCAGATATCAATAAGTCTCCAAAAACTTTTGTTGAAGTAAAACTCAATGAATACAGTTGGATAATAAATAAAAAGAAATGGATGAATCTCTAATTAGGGAATTAATCTTCCGTTATTTTTTCATCTATAGCATTGGCTACTACTGAGAAACTTCTCTTTTTCAATGGATTGCTCCTATTATTATCAATTTCCAATCTATTGTTGATAATATCAATACAACTATAAAGTGCTTGCCGCATGGATGTTTCATCCGCAATCCCTTTTCCAGCAATGTCAAATGCAGTGCCATGGTCCGGAGAAGTTCTAACAGCTTTTAATCCTGCCGTGAAATTAACTCCTTCCCCTAATGAAAGTGATTTAAAGGGTATCAACCCTTGATCATGGTATAAAGCTAAAACAGCATCAAATTTTTCATACTGTCCTCTTGCAAAAAATGCATCTGCACTATATGGACCAAAGCATAATATACCTTTTTGCTTTGCCTCTTTAATGGCGGGTTTAATTATTTCAATTTCCTCCTTGCCAATTAACCCTTCATCCCCTGCATGTGGATTTAAACCTAATACGGCAATCTTAGGTTTACTAATACAAAAATCCCTTTTCAAGGATTGATTGATTACATGAAGTTTGCTTATTATACTGTCTTTTGATATCACCTGAGCAACATCTTTTACAGCCACATGCTCAGTAAGTAATCCAATTTTCATATTTTCTGCTATCATCAACATAGCAACATCGTTTACTCCAAATAATGATTTCAAAAATGGAGTATGCCCTGTATAATTAAAACTAGATGATTGAATGTTTTTTTTATGAATAGGAGCAGTAACCAACCCATCAATCTTGCCTGCTTTTAATGCCTCAGCTGCTACGGAAAGACTTATTATTGCATACTTTCCACCTATATCATTCATTTCTCCAGGTGTTATAGCTACATCTTCTTCCCAGCAATTAAATAAATTAACTTGTCTATGATTTATTTTTGATGAATCCTTTATTGCAGAAAAATTCAAATTAACTTCTGGCAAAGTTTTTCTGTAAAAATTAATTGCTTTATTATTCGCAAATACGACAGGAGTACAAATATCAAGAACCCTATTATCGCTTAATACTTTTAAAATTAACTCAATTCCAATTCCATTAATATCTCCGCAACTAAATCCTATTATCGGCTTATTGTCTGTTGGTACACTCATGAATCTTTCCTTTATTCTGTAAAAATACGAATTCTTTAATGATTTGCTGACCTAGAGTATCTGTTTGATTATTGACTTTACTTTAGAATCTCTCTACTTATTACCATTTTTTGAATTTCACTAGTGCCTTCTCCTATGGTACAGAGCTTGCTATCCCGATAAAACTTCTCTACTGGAAAATCTTTTGTATAGCCATACCCTCCAAAAATCTGAATGGCATCCGTACTTATTTCCACCGATATTTCACTTGCATAATATTTTGCCATAGCGGATTCCCTTGTCATTGGCATACCCTTCATTTTTAAATCACATGCTTGATTTATCAATAATTCGGCCACTTGTATTTTTGTAGCCATATCTGCCAACTTAAAAGCGATTGCCTGGAAATTTGATATTGGTTGATCAAACTGTTGTCTTTCTTTAGCATATTTCAAGGATGCCTCATAGGCCCCTTTTGCAATTCCTAAACTTAATGCAGCAATTGAAATCCTTCCCCCATCAAGAATCTTCATTGCTTGCTTAAATCCTTCTCCAACTTCTCCTAATCTGTTTTCGTCACTAATAATACAATTATCAAAAATCATTTCAGTGGTTTCACTTGCACGCATGCCTAATTTATTTTCTTTCTTACCGGCACTAAATCCTGCAGTTTCACGGTCAATAATAAACGCTGTTGAATTATTTTTTGCTCTTGGCTCTCCTGTTCTACAAATTACTACGGCAACATTCCCAGATTTTCCATGGGTAATCCAGCTTTTAGTTCCATTTATTACCCAGTTTTTTCCATCTTTAACGGCAGTGGTTTTCATATTTCCAGCATCGCTGCCGGTATTAGGTTCTGTAAGTCCCCAAGCGCCAATAAACTCTGCAGAAGCAAGCTTTGGTAAATATTGTTGTTTTTGTTCTTTGTTTCCAAAAGCCATGATGTGCCCTGTACATAATGAATTATGAGCCGCTAATGACAAACCAACTGAGCCACAAACTTTTGATATTTCCTGAATAATACTGCTATACTCAAAATAGCCCAAACCCGAACCACCATATTCCTCCGGTACTAAAATACCCATCATCCCTAATTTTCCTAAAGCCTTAAAAATATGAATTGGAAATTCCTGAGACTCATCCCATTTCATGAAATCAGGGCGAATATATTGATTGGCAAAATCCTTTACCGTATCGGCTACTTGATGTGTGAGTTCTGATTGTGAAAAGTCCATAAAAACATTAATTATTTTTGCAATTTAGTGAATAATAAATACCAACAAGTGTTAGTTTTTATTATTCTTTTATTACTAAATAATGGGCAAGTTTCTCATACTTTTCTTTATCAATAATTACTATTTTTTGAATATCCTCTAATGATTTAAAGGGGCCGTGCTGATTTCGAAAATTAATTATTGCCTTAGCTATTGCAAAACCTATATAAGGATGTGATTTCAACTGTTCCAATTTAGCTGTATTGATATCAATTTTCTCTGCCAAATTTTCATGAAAAACAAGCCTGCTTTTTATTTTTTGAAAAACCGAATCCTGAAGTCCCCATACTTCTGATATTTGATCTATAGAATAATACCCCCCTAGCTTTTTTCTGTACAAAACAATTCGCCTTGACAGTGTTGGACCAATTCCAAAAAGCGATTCAAACGCTGAAGTGTCCGCAAGGTTAATGTCTATTTGTTTTTTTTGCTCCTTCACTCTATTATTGAATGAAAAGTAAGGGTGTTCATTTTTTTTTGAAGTATCTTTTATTACAACATACGGGATTAATTTCAATGCTAAACTTGATGATATACCCCATATTTTTTTTATGTCGTCGGGATCATGAAACCTTCCTCCCCTTTGTCTGTATTTTTCTATAGTATGCATAATAGATTCACTCAATCCCATTTGTTTCCATGTTTCCATTGTAATAGTGTTTGGATCAAAATTCACGAGCTTCAATAAATCAGGTACAAAGTTTTCCTCTTGAATTAAATTCGAGTTTTGCTTGCCTGAAATTTGATGAAGATTGGAGAATGATGCTATTAAGCCATTTTGATCATACGGCTTTTCAGGGAACCCCTTTTCTAATAATACAGGCAAATAAATCAAGAAGAGATTTATTATTAACAAAACAACTATGCCTGTTTTTTCTTTCTTGGTAAAATAAAAATATTGTCTTTTTTGATTAATCCGCATTTATGAAAATTAATCTAGTTCTTACAAGAATAAACGAGAAAAAAAACACAACTAATTGCAATTAATCACTAGGCTATCATACGCCAACTGTATATTGGAAGGAAGTTCTTGATTAATAACCAAATGCTTGCCTAGCTGATGACTAATATGAGTAAAATATCCTGTCGGAATCTTTAATTCTTCGATAATATCTACCGCTTCATGCAAGGTAAAATGAGAAAGATGCTTTTCTTTTCTAAGTGCATTTAATACAACCATCTTGCTTCCTTTTATTTTTTCTTTCTCTGCTTCATCTATTCTGTTAGCGTCAGTTATATAGGTAAACTCGCCAAATCGAAAACCTAAAACAGGCATTCGTAAATGCCACACCAATATTGGAATTACCGGAATGTCGCCAATAAAAAAAGGAGCTTCATCGATTTCGTGGAGTTGTATGTCTGGAATTCCAGGATATTTTTGTTCCGAAAAAACATACCCAAATTCTTTTTTTAATGCATCTTGAGTGAGTTTATTTGCAAACACTTTCATCGGCTGTTGATGAAAATAATTAAACGCTTTTACATCATCGAGCCCAGCTATATGATCTTTATGCGGATGTGTAAAAATTACGGCATCCAGTTTTTTCACTTTAGCCCTCAACATTTGTGTTCTAAAATCCGGTGTTGTATCAATGACAATGGTGGTTGTATCACTTTCAATTAAAATACTGCTTCTTAATCGCTTGTCTTTTTCATCTGAAGACGAACATACATCACATTCACAAGCAATCATAGGAACTCCGCTGCTGGTACCAGTTCCTAAAAAAGTTATTTTCAATGGAGGGGTAAACATGTTCGCAAATGATAAAGAGAAATAAATAGTATCGAACTAGGGAAATGTGGGAATCTTACTTGCTAACTTCCATTGCCATCATCTCTTCATACAGTTTCTGACTTTCATGGGTCAAATCATCTATATTAACTTTAAGTAGTGGCAATAAATCAATTAATGTATTAATCCTTCCTTCTGTTTGTAGAAATTTATTTAACACCACCACTTTCTTTTCCTGAAGAATACAATATCCACTCTGAAAAGTTCCTCTTTCATATCGGATAATATACCCCCCTTCTTCTATAACCTTTTCCACTTTGTCAAGATTATGTTGTGTGTATTTCATATGCAGACTAAAACGATTTTAATAATATTATTAACTACTATGCAACATCGAATATTTATTACTCTTATAGAAATTTACTTTTCAACAATCGTTGATAAAAAATTAATGGCAAGTAGCTAAGTTAATGGGTTTAAATAGTTATTTGCTTGACATTCTGATTACCGGCACAATCATTTCCTCCAAACTAATACCCCCATGCTGAAAAGTGTTTTTATAATAATTTGCATAATGATTGTAATTGTTGGGATAGCATAAAAACAAATCGCCTTTGGTGAAAATAAATGAAGAGTTCATATGTGGAACGGGCAGCCCAGCTTCTTTTGGGTTTTTAAATGCCAATACATCTTTTTGATCATAATCTAAATTTCTTCCGTGCTTGTATCGCAAGTTAGCTGTTGTTTGTCTATCACCTATAACCTTTACAGGAGTCTTTACCCTCGTGCTGCCATGATCTGTTGCCAGGATTACCTGTATTTTCTTATCAGCAATTTTTTTTAAGGCTTGGTGTAAAGGACTATGCTCAAACCAGCTTGCGGTAAGGCTTCTATAGCTCGACTCCTCCCCTGCCAATTCTTTCAATACTTCCATTTCAGTTCTAGCATGACTAAGCATATCAACAAAATTGTATACAATAACATTCAAATCGTTTTGAAGTAGATTGTGCATGTTGTCTACTAATTTCTCCCCATCATGATGGTTTGTTATTTTAGTATACGAAAATTTAATGTCGGCCTTACCCGCCTTCTCAAGATTAGCTTTTAAAAATTGTTCTTCGAATAAATTTTTACCCCCTTCTTCTTCGTCATTTTTCCACTGAGAAGGGAATTGCTTTTCTATATCAATCGGCAACAATCCAGAAAAGATTGCATTTCTTGCGTACTGAGTAGCGGTGGGCAAAATGGAATAAAAAGTATCTTCCTCATGAATTCGAAAACTTTCTGAAAATATAGGCTGAATTGTTTTCCATTGATCAAATCTTAGATTATCAACTAAAATGAAAAATAATGAACTGTTTTTTTGAAGATGAGGGAACACTTTTAGTTTTAATAGATTATGGCTCATTATTGGTCCATCATCACTCTTAGGCGAAACCCAAGATGCGTAATTTTTTGAAACAAATTTAAAAAACTCATTATTGGCTTCTTGCTTTTGTGTATTAAACACATCCTGCATTTCCGGACTATCACTTTTTTGCATTTCCAATTCCCAATAAACAAGTTTTTTATAAATATCCATCCATTGATAATGATTAGGATTATCGTTTAAAGCCATGAATAATTTTTGAAACTCTTGTTGATAAGCACTTGTAGTTCTTTCTGCGATTAACCTTTTGTTATCAATCAACTTTTTTAAACTTAGCCAAACCTGATTTGGATTCACGGGCTTAATCAAATAATCGCTTATCTGACTTCCGATGGCTTCATCCATTATATTCTCCGCCTCGTTTTTAGTAATGAGCACTACAGGTAAATTATTATTAATTGCTTTTATTTGCTGCAATACTTCCAGCCCTGAAATTCCAGGCATAGATTCATCTAATAAAACGACATCTATAATATTACTTTTTACAAATTCAATGGCATCATACCCATTGGTTTTTATCACTACTTCATAATCTTTGTTTTCTAAAAACAAAATTTGTGACTTTAGGCTTTCGATTTCATCATCAACCCATAATATTTTTGCTACGCTCATTTAAAATATGTTTATCAGATATAAATTGTAAAAGTTTGTGTTAATTATAAACAAATTTAATTTTTTAGACGATTGAAGTGTAGCTTTGTTGCACACATTTATTGGATTTAACAGATTATTCCCAATTTAATACTTATTAATGCGATTTCATAAAATTATCAACGACCCGGTTTATGGTTTCATAACTATTGATGACGAATTAATCAGCCAAATAATTTCTCATCCATATTATCAAAGATTGAGAAGAATAAATCAAATGGCGATGGCTCATTTAGTATACCCAGGAGCTGTTCATTCAAGATTACATCATTCTTTAGGCGCCTACCACTTAATTCGTTCTGCACTGCAAGAGCTAATTAGTAAAGGGATTGAAATTAATGAACAAGAACAACAAGCTACAAAAATCGCAATCCTTTTGCACGATATTGGCCATGGCCCTTTTTCTCATGCATTAGAACATGTGTTGACTAAAGGAATGCATCACGAAGAATTGTCATTGCTTTTTATGAAAGAACTCAATACTCAATTTGAGGGAAAACTTAAAATGGCATTAGATGTTTTCACAAACAATTACCCGAAAAAATTTTTACACCAGTTGATAAGTGGTCAATTAGACGTTGACAGAATGGATTATCTAACTCGGGATAGTTTTTTTACCGGCGTAAATGAAGGCGTAATCGGATACGATCGTATTCTTAAAATGCTAACCGTTCATAATGGAGAATTGATGGTGGAAGAAAAAGGAATTTATTCAATAGAGAAATTTTTAGTTGCAAGAAGGCTGATGTACTGGCAAGTTTATTTACATAAAACAGTATTATGTGCCGAACAAATGTTGCAGAGAATTATTAAAAGAGCTAGATCAATTGGCGCAACATGTCAAGAGCCCTTAAATAATTTTATACATGACGAGTCTTCAAATATAACACTTGATCAGTTTTGCCAGATTGATGATGGTGATGTGATGATGGCAATAAAAATATGGAGTCATCATTCAGATTTTGTTTTATCTACCTTATGCAAAGGCATAATCGATAGGAAATTATTAAAAATAAAATACTTCTCTGAAGCAGTAAGTCCAATTCTTTTAGAAGAAAAAATAGCAGGAGCTAAATTAAAATACTCAATATCTTCGGAAGAATTATCATGGCTAGTATTTACTGGAGAGGCTTCTAGCAGTACTTATAATTTCGAAAATGAACATATTCATGTTCTTTTTAAAGATGGCAGTGTAAAAGACATTGCAGAAGTAGACAATGCCTTGATACATGAAAATCTAAAGGGAAAAGTGAAAAAATATTACATTTGTTATCTTAACTAATTTCAAATAGTATAGTATATTATGCAATTCAGCGCAACTCAAATAGCAGAAATTATCAAAGGTCGTATTGAAGGTAATGCAGCAGTAACAGTTAGTACTTTTGGTAAAATCGAAGAAGCCAAGCAAGGCGAATTATCGTTTTTGGCAAACCCTAAATATGAGGAATACCTTTATAGTACTGAGGCTTCGATCATCATCATCAATGAGTCATTACAACTTAAAAAAAATGTCAGCGGTACACTAATCCGAGTTGCTGATGCTTATTCTGCTTTTGCCAGTTTGTTAGACATGTATCAACAATTGAAAGTTCAAGAGCTTGCTGGCATTCAAGAGCCTGCTTATATTCATCCTTCCGCAATCATTGGAGAAAATGTTTTCATAGGGGCCTTTGCATACTTAGGTGAACATGTAAAAATTGGAGATGGTACGAAGATTTATCCAAATGCTTATATTGGAAATAATGTGACGATTGGAAAAAATACAATTATTCATCCAGGAGTTAAAATTTATTATGATTGTAGTATTGGGTCGCATACAACAATTCATGCTGGTACCATTATAGGAAGCGATGGATTTGGTTTTGCACCACAGAAAGATGGCTCTTATAGAAAAGTACCACAAATTGGAAACGTAGTGATTGAAGACAATGTAGAAATAGGCAGTAATTCAACTATTGACCGAGCTACTATTGGAAGTACTATTATTAGAAGTGGTGTTAAACTTGATAATCTTTTACAAATAGCACATAATGTTGAGATAGGAAGTAATACTGTAATCGCAGCTCAAACAGGCATTAGCGGAAGTACTAAGATCGGAAAGAATGTAATGATTGGCGGCCAGACAGGCATCGGGGGACATCTTCAAGTCGCAGACGGAACAAAGATTAACGGAAAATCTGGTATAACAAAATCTATAAAAATTCCCAATACTTCTGTGACAGGCAATCCAGCTCATGATTTTAAAGCCGCTTTAAAAAGCCAAGCTATGGTAAGAGCGCTGCCTGAACTTGATAAAAAAATAAAAACATTAGAAGTTCTAATAGAGAAATTATTAAAAAAAGAATAAATTTTTATTTGCCATTGAAGTCTGTAGCCATCAAAAAATTATCCTTTTTAATTGCATTACTTTGTTTGCTCTCGAATATTTCTTTTGCTCAAAAAACAATAATCAAAGGGACTGTCATTGATGGTTTAACAAAAGAGCCAATCAGTTTCGCCTCTGCCTTTATGAAAAAAAATGGCAAAGGCAAAATCACAGATAGCTTAGGTAATTTTAGTATTAATATTGAAAACAATCAACATGACACCCTAGTCATTAGTTATATTGGATATGAAACAATCTTGCTTTTAGTAGATTCATTAGATATAAACAAACACTTGTTTGTTTATATGGAGAGAAATGGGAAATCAAACGAATTTGTTGTTAAAATAAAAATAAACAAAGGAATGTTTGTATGGAAAAAAATAATGAGTAAGAAAAAGTATTTCAATAGATACAATCAAAAAAACTTTAGCTACGAGGCGTACAATAAAATAGAAATTGATATTAAAAATTTTAACGCTGAAAAAGCAAAGAAGAATTATTTTCTAAAGCCTTATTCTTTCATCTTTAACTCCTTAGATACTACTATTGAAGGCACGCCTTACCTTCCCGCATATCTAGTTGAAAGTATTAGTGATTATGCTTTTCAGAAGAAACCAAGGAGGTTTTATGAAAACATAAAAGCTGTAAATGCCAAAGGACTTGAGAATGAAAACTTCAATAAGTTTCTAGGGGTAATGAATCAGAATATTAATATTTTCGACAACTACATCAATGTAATGGGAAAAGATTTTATCAGCCCATTTAATGACAATGCTGATTTTTATTACAATTTTTCAGTTATTGATACGCAAGTAATTGATAACATCAGAACATTTAGATTTGTATTTAAACCAAAAAGATCTGGCGAAAATGTATTTGAAGGCGATGCCTGGGTGAGAGCAGGTTCCTTTCAAGTGATTAAAACATCTATCTCATTAAGTAAAGATGCTAATATAAATTACATCTCTAGAATTGGAATATTTCAAGAATTTTCTAAAATTAATGACACCACTTTTTTTTTAACTAGAGATAAGTTTTTTGCAGATTTCAATGCTTTGGGTAAAAACTCATTAACCTTAATTGGCAAAAAAACAACTTCTTATAAAAATATTCTACTCAATAGCGACTCTATAAGCAAGTTTTTCCTAAATCAAAAAACAGAGGAAGTTATAAAAGAAAATGATCCGAATATAAATAAAACAGATTCGTTATGGTCGGCAATCAGACATGACTCCTTATCTATAAATGAAAAGCAAATATATCAAACGGTTGATAAATTATTGAAGATGCCAAAATTCCAAAGCCTACAAAAAACCTTACGCTTTATCGGAACTGGCTATAGAAATATTGATTTATTTGAAATTGGCCCTTGGTATAATTGGATGAGTAATAATTCCCTGGAAGGATATAGAATGAGATTCGACTTAGGCACTAATACAAAATTCAAGAAAAATATTTATCTGCATGGTTATTTAGCATATGGCATGCTAGATCATAACGTTAAAGGAAAAGCAGAAGCATACTGGATTGCACAAAGAGAACCCAATAGACTGATTCTTCATGCATCATATGCTGATGATATTGATAATGGAATAAGTCAAATTGGCGAAGTGAGTCAAGATAATATTTTTTCACTTGCCATAAAAAAACCAAATTTCAATCAAAAATTTATCCGATTAAGAGATACCAGATTTGATCTAAGCAGAGAATGGAGTAGCGGATTTTCCACCTCTTTATTTTTTATACATAGAAACTTCAATCCCCTAAAAGGCTTACCTAATAAATCCTATTTTTCAAGCAATAGCGATAACGAATTGACCTCATTCGAAGTTTCATTAAAATTAAGATTCGCTTATTTAGAACAGTTTTTGAATTGGGATTACTTCAGGTACTCACTCGGCTCAAAGTACCCAATCGCTGAAGTTATCCTCACAAGAGGGATTGCAGGTGTAATGAAAAGTTCTCATAATTATTCAAAAATAAATGCAAATATTACTGGCAATATTAAATTAGCGCCAATCGGTTCGCTTTCATTTAAATTACATGGAGGCTATGTAAATGGCAAGCTACCATTTCTATACCTAGAAAATCATCTAGGTAATGACATTTATTATTACAAATCGAATTCATTAAATCTAATGAATAGATTTGAATACTTGAGTGACAAGTTTGCAGGAATAAATATAGAGCATAATATGGGCTCAGGGATTTTTAAATTTCTTCCTATAACCAGAAAATTAAAATGGCGACAATTCTGGAATATTAAATCTCTATGGGGTGATTTGAGTGATGAAAATAAAAAAATAAATGGAGGGGATCTTTACTTTAAATCACTCAATAATAATAATTATACAGAAATTGGAACAGGGATAGACAACATCTTTAAAGTTTTCAGGATTGATTTAATTTGGAATTTAACTTCAACGAAGATTATCACCTTAAACCCAACAAATAGATTTGGTATTTTTGGAAGCTTTCAAATACAATTTTAATATGTAAAATATTGATTATTAACATACTTTTTATTAGATAAGCTATTCATAAATTGTCAAATTCACCAAAAAACCGCTTTTTTAAGCTTTTTTTGGGGTACCTTTGCGAAAATTTATTATTTCATTATGTATAAAGATTTTAACCCTGATAAGCAACATACTTTAGCCGACGCTGTGAGTATTTCTGGTACTGGATTGCATACAGGGATTAATGTAGACATGACTTTAAAACCTGCAAATCCTGGTTTTGGATTTCAGTTTCAAAGGCTTGATTTAGTCGGAAGCCTTCCCATAAAAGCTGATTGCGATTTAGTTACAGATACTTCTAGGGGTACTACTTTAGAACTTGATGAAGTAAAAGTAAACACCGTTGAACACATACTTGCAGCATTGGTTGGGATGGGAGTAGATAATTGTCTTATTGAATTAAATGGTCCAGAAATACCTATCATAGACGGCAGCAGTGGTCCCTTTATTGAAATTATTGATAAAGTTGGTGTAATTGAACAGGACGCTGCAAAAGCATGGTACAGTATTGATACAAACATTTCCTTTTACGATGAAGCGAAAAGAGTGGAAATGACAGCACTGCCTGCAACAAATTACGAGATTACAACATTAATTGATTTTAATAGTCCTGTTTTAGGAACACAACATGCCAGCCTAAAATCAATGAATGATTTTAAAACAGAAATTGCTACTTGTCGTACTTTTTGCTTTCTTCATGAATTAGAAATGTTGATTGATAATAATCTTGTAAAAGGCGGTGATATTAATAACGCAATTGTTGTTGTAGACAAGCCTGTAACAGAAGAAGAAATGGCCCGTCTTGCAAAGGCATTTGGAAGAACAAAAGTAGAAATAAAAACAGAAGGCTATTTAAACAACCTTGAATTAAGATTCCCTAATGAGCCTGCACGACATAAATTACTAGATGTTATTGGCGATTTGGCTTTGATTGGCTATCCAATAAAAGCACATATTATTGCAAACCGCCCTGGTCATAGTAGTAATGTGGAATTCGCCAAAAAAATTAAGCAGTACATAAAAAAGAATAAACACACAAAAGATATCCCTGTATATAACCCTTCTCAGCCAGCTGTATATAATTTACAACAAATTGAGAAAACGCTTCCTCACAGATACCCTTTTCTTTTAGTTGATAAAATAATTGAGCTCTCTGATAATTGTATTGTTGGAATAAAAAATGTAACCTTTAATGAATTTTTCTTTCAAGGACATTTTCCAGGAAACCCAGTAATGCCTGGTGTTTTACAAATTGAAGCCTTGGCCCAAACAGGTGGAATTTTATGTATCAATACTATGCCTGAAGGAAATTATGACACCTATTTTTTAAAAATAGATAATTGTAAATTCAAACAGAAGGTAATTCCCGGTGATTCAATGATACTTAAAATGGAATTAATTGAACCTATAAGAAGAGGTATATGTGTTATGAAGGGAAGTGTTTATGTTGGAAATAAACTTTGTACCGAAGGAGAATTTACTGCACAATTAATTAAAAGACCATAATGTTGATGCAATACGATCAAATAAATTTATTATGATACATCCACACACCTATATTCATCCGAATGCCAAATTGGCTCCCAATGTAAAAATTGATCCCTTCAGTGTTATTCATCAAAATGTGGAAATTGGAAGTGGTACTTGGATTGGAAGCAATGTAACTATAATGGAAGGCGCAAGAATTGGAAATAATTGCAGAATTTTTCCAGGAGCAGTTATTTCGGGCATTCCTCAAGATTTAAAATATGATGGGGAGAACACTACCGTTGTAGTGGGGAACAATACTACCATCAGAGAATTTGTTACCATTAACCGAGGAAGTAAAGACAAATGGACAACAGTTGTAGGAGATAATTGCTTAATAATGGCCTATAGCCATATCGCTCATGATTGTGTTATTGGTAATAATTGCATCATGAGTAATAACACTCAAATGGCAGGGCATGTGACATTAGGAGACCACTCAATACTGGCAGGCATGTGTGCGGTTCATCAATTTGTTCAAATTGGACAACACGCATTTATTGCAGGAGGCTCATTAGTAAGTAAAGATGTTCCACCATATATAAAAGCAGGTCGCACACCATTAAGCTATGCTGGGGTTAACTCTGTAGGATTAAAAAGAAGAGGATTTTCTTTAGAGAGGATTAATCACATTCTTGACATTTACCGCTTTATTTACAACAAAAATTTAAATACTTCACAAGCCCTTAATTATATTGAAGAGGAATTGCTAGCCACTGATGAAAGAGATGAAATTGTTACTTTCATTCGCGAAAGTGGAAGAGGTATCATAAAAAGATTCACCAAAGGAAGTATGGATGATGAATAACAAATCAACCATTTAATATCTTTTATTGTTATTAAGCCATGCAAATAAACTTAATCAATGTTGGTAAGCGATATAATCTTGACTGGATTTTCAGAAACATTGATTACACTTTCACACAGGGCGAATGTTACGCCATAACTGGATCTAATGGCTCAGGCAAATCAACACTTCTACAAATCATTGCTGGGTCTATTCTACATAGTGAAGGATTTGTTCATTATAATCTTAATAATCAAAATCTTTCAGAATCTGATTGCTTTAAAGAGATTTCCTTTATTGCACCTTATCTAGAATTAATTGAAGAAATGACGGCACTTGAATTCCTTCAATTTCATGCCACTTTCAAAACATTAACAAAATCAAACCCTGAAATACTTGAATCTGTTGGTTTGACTAATGCTGCCAATAAACAAATTAGAAATTTTAGCAGCGGTATGAAGCAAAGGCTAAAACTCGCTCAGGCATTCTTCACAAACACCCCTATACTACTCCTTGATGAGCCTTGCACCAATCTCGATAATGCTGGAATTGATTTATACCATACGCTTATCAAAGATTATACTTCCAATAAACTGATTATAGTTTCAAGTAATGACAAGATTGAATACTCCTTTTGTACAAAAATAATCCCTATGGAAAACTACAAATAACACCTACCTTCTACTGGCAATCAATAAATTCAAATCTGTATATTTCAAATCAAACATTTCACTGAGATAAAAATTAGTGAGACTACCTTTAAATAAATAAACGCCACTTCTCACATTTGTTTTATTCCAAACAATATTATCAATTCCGCCATCCTCGCCAGTCTCCAACAATAACGGCATTAATACATTACTAATTGCCTGGGAAGCTGTTCTAGCAAATCCACTCGGAATATTTGGAACGCAATAGTGTATAACATCATATTTAGAAAAAATGGGCTTTTCGTGTGACGTAACTGAGCTTGTTTCAAAGCAACCTCCATGATCTATACTAACGTCCACAATTACAGCACCTGCTCTCATATTGCTGACCATATCTTCTGAAACAACAACAGGAGTTCTACCCGCAGCTCCACTCAGTGCACCTATTGCCACATCACAAGTCTTTAATTGCTTACTCAATATTTTTGGTTCAATTACGGATGTCCACATTCTTACACCAATATTATTTTGAAGTCTTTTTAATCGATAAATACTATTATCAAAAACCTTTACGTTTGCTCCCAATGCCAAAGCGGTTCTGGCCGCATATTCACCTACTATGCCCGCACCAATGATGATTACTTTTGTAGGTGGAATACCACTGATTCCTCCAACGAGAACCCCTTTTCCATTATTTGCGTTGCTTAAATATTGTCCAGCTATAAGCATTACTGCACTTCCCGCTATTTCACTCATGCTCCGTACTATAGGATTATGACCACTGTCATCTTTTAAATTCTCAAAACTTATAGCAGTCACTTTCTTAGCCATCATTTTCTCCAAAATACTTTTCTTCATTATTGCCATATGTATTGGCGAAATGATATTAGTATTTGGTTTTAAAAATTCACAATCTTCTTCACTCACGGGAGCACTCTTAACAATTACATTGCAATTGAAAATCTCTTTTTTATCATAAATAATTCTAGCACCAGCTTCGCTGTAATCATTGTCGCTATAATTAGAACCCATACCAGCCTTTGATTCTATGACAACTTCATGACCATTGGCAATTAATACACTTACCGCTTCAGGAGTCAGTGGAATCCTGTTTTCATTAAAGGATGTTTCTGTAGGAATACCAATAGATAAGGACTCTCCTTTTGGTTTTACATCTAATTTCTCTTCCAATGTTTCGTATGAAAAAGAAGACGATATGAAAGGTTTTGTTGTAGCCATAATTATTTTTTGATGAGCGAATCTATCATTACAATTTACAAATTTAATACAAGCTTTCTAGTATCCATATTGATTAAAGATAAATAACATTGTGCGGTACCTTCCGGCAATAAGCCTTGTGCCCTTTCAGGCCATTCTACAAAGCAGTAGTTGCCAGAGTATAAACAATCTTCCACCCCAGCTAAAACCGCTTCCTGCTCATTTTTTAAACGATATAAATCAATATGATAAATTGTTGTAGATGGCAGTTTGTACTCATTAATTATAGAAAATGTAGGACTATTAATATCTCCTTCAGCACCTAAATGATGACAAATAGCAGTAATCAATGTGGTTTTGCCTGCCCCCATTTCACCATGAAAAGCAACACATTTCTGTGCTTTGAGATTTTCTAACAGCCAATTGGCGGCATTTGATATATCCGCAATATTAAAAATCAACTCCATACCCTAAAGATAATTTCATATTTGGTAACTGCGATACTATAATATTAAGATATTTTTGTAGTATGGATAAAATACTTTGGAAAGTAGAGGGCATGACCTGTAGCAATTGCGCACTATCTATTCAAAAATTTCTAGAAAAAGAAGGGATGAAAGAGGTGTTCGTAAATCCAATTGGAGGCGAAGTGCTTTTTATTAATGATTTAGATATAGAATTGAATAAAATTAAAAAAGGAATCGAAAGCCTTGGATATTCTATTGTAAACGAAACAAGCCCAACGAAAAGTAAAAAAAAATTATTTTCAACTAATAAACAACGTTTTTGGACCACGCTGCCTTTTACATTGGTTTTATATATGCATATGCTACACCAATGGATTCCTATACATTGGATTCTCAACCCTTGGATTCAACTGATCATTTGTACTCCGGTTTTTTTATTAGGCATGTGGTTTTTTGGTAAAAGTGCCCTAATGAGTTTAAAAAATGGAGTGCCTAATATGAATGTCCTTGTGGCATTAGGGTCATTGCTGTCATTCGTATATAGTCTTATTGGAATGTTTTATTTCAACAACAGTAATTATCTTTTTTTTGAAACAACAGCATCTATTATCACGCTCGTTTTTTTAGGTAATTATTTAGAAGAGACTACTATCCAATCAACTCAAAAGGCATTACAAAAAATCACGAAATCACAAAAGGTCATAGCCAATATGATTGCTTTTGATGATAAATACAAAGAGCAAATATTTCCAATTGAAAATATATTTCTAAAAACCGGCGACTTAATACTAATTAAAACAGGAGAACAGGTACCTATTGATTGCAAAATTTTGTGGGGCGATTGCTCGGTAAATGAATCAATTATTACAGGGGAAAGTTTGCCATTATATAAATCAAAAAAAGATTTTCTTATTGGTGGAAGTATGGTAGAAACAGGAATTATAAAAGCACAGGTTACAGCAGCCACAAAAGATACTGTTCTTTCAGGAATATTGAAAATGGTTCAAAATGCACAATCAGAAAAACCGCCGATACAAAAATTAGCAGATAAAATAAGTGCAGTATTTGTTCCAGTAGTGATAGCCATCTCCGTTCTTGCCTTTGTGTTAAACTACTTTATTTTATCTACTCCATTTGATTACTCCTTAATGAGGTCTATTGCCGTACTAGTCATTTCTTGTCCATGTGCTATGGGATTAGCCACACCTGCAGCTATTTCTGTTGGATTAGGCAGGGCTGCCAAAAAAGGAATATTATTTCGCAATGCGTCGAGCTTAGAAAATTTTAAGCATATCAAGCAGGTTGTTTTTGATAAAACCGGCACACTAACAACTGGACATTTTGATATAGAAAATTTTTCCTCCACCATCGATGAGAATACATTTAAATCAATTGTTTATTCTATCGAAAAATACTCCACCCATCCAATTGCAAAATCAATTGTAAAAAAATGGGGCACGGCTGAATGTATTGTTTGGAAAAAAATTGAAGAATTGAAAGGATTAGGCATGAGCGCTGAAGATAAAGAAGGCAATCTATTCTTATTGGGATCCACTCAAATTTTAAAAGCCGACACTAATAATAAATCGCACAGTATTTATCTGCTAAAAAATAATGAGCCGATAGGATGGATTGATATCAAAGATGAAATAAGGACTGAAGCGAAAAGTGTTATCAATTGGTTTCATAGCCATCAGATTTCAACAATTATGCTTACAGGCGACACCTTAGAAAAAGCTACCATCGTAGCCAAAGAATTAGGCATAAATAACATCATTGCCGCGCAATCCCCTGCATCTAAATTAAAAACTATAGAAGAATTAAACTCGACAACCCCAACAGCCATGATTGGTGACGGAATTAATGACGCACCAGCTTTGGCAAAAGCCACGATCGGCATTTCTTTGAGTGATGCTTCTCAATTAGCTATACAACACGCAGATGTTGTTTTAATGAATCAGGGATTAAAAAATCTTCCAGAAGCTTTATCACTTGGAAGGCACACTTTTTTAACAATAAAACAAAATTTATTCTGGGCATTTTCTTATAATATTATTGCCATACCTATCGCAGCAGCAGGATTACTTACACCAACTTTTTCAGCATTGGCAATGGGATTCAGCGATATTGTACTAGCTTTTATTTCTTTACGATTATTTGTCAAAAAGGTTATTTAATTTCATCTATTAATTTTATTCTTGAAAGAAAGCTTACGTATATTAGAAAAATATTGGGGGTTTAAAGAATTTAGACCATTACAAGAGTCTATTATTCAGGCTGTAATGGATAATAAAGATGTATTAGCCTTATTGCCAACCGGCGGGGGAAAATCGATTTGTTTTCAAGTTCCGGCAATGATGTTGGAAGGTATTTGTATTGTCATTAGTCCACTGATAGCTTTAATGAAAGATCAAGTTGAAAATTTGACAAAAAAAGGAATTCCAGCTTTGGCTATTTATAGCGGAATGTCTTTTTCTGAAGTTAAAAGAACACTGCAAAATGCTGCTTATGGAAATTATAAATTTTTATACCTTTCTCCTGAGAGATTAGAAACAGATTTATTTCAAGAATATTTACACGCGATAAAACCCTGCCTGATTGCTGTAGATGAAGCGCATTGCATTTCTCAATGGGGGTATGACTTTAGGCCATCCTATATAAAAATATCTTTATTAAGAGAAGCTTTGCCAGATACACCTATAATTGCGCTTACGGCGTCCGCAACACTCGAAGTTCAAAATGATATTTGTGATAAATTACTATTTTCTACAAATCAGAAAAAATTTCAACCTTCATTTTCAAGACCAAATTTATCTTATAGTGTATTTGAGCCTGAATCAAAACAAAATAAAATATTAGAAATCTTAAAAAATGTAAAAGGAAGCTCTATCGTTTATTGTAAAAGCAGGAAACTAACGCAGCAGATTGCAGATTTACTGAAACTACATAAAATCAATGCTGATTATTACCATGCTGGCTTAACAAATAATGAACGTAGTATAAAACAAAATGATTGGATTAATGATAAAATAAATACCATTGTTTGTACAAATGCATTTGGCATGGGCATAGACAAACCAAATGTGCGTTTGGTTATTCATTACAACATGCCCGAAAATTTAGAAAGCTATTATCAAGAAGCAGGTCGTGCTGGTAGAGATGGGAAAAAAGCGTATGCCGTTTTACTTTTCGACAAAAAAGAAAATGAAAATTTATATGAATTAATCAATTTGAGATATCCGACTCCGGAAAAATTAAAATCAATTTATTTGAGCTTAATGAACCATCTACAAGTTGATGCCGGAATTGGCGAAGGTCAATCATTCGATTTTGATATTTCCTTATTTTCATTCTATTTCAAATTGAATATCATCGAATCTACATATGGATTGAATGCCCTAATTCAAGAAGGATTGTTTTTTTTAACAGAAAAAAACACAAAACCATCATCTTTAGTTTTTTGTACAACAAAAGAAACTTTGAGTGATTTTGAAAAAAACAATCCAAAATTTGAGCCCATTATTCAGATGATGCTTCGGAATTATGAAGGCATTTTTGATTACTCCTCGGCTATTTATGAATCTTTACTTTCTAAATCATTATCAACCCCGATTGAAAAAATAAAAGAGCAATTAATCTATTTACATAAATACAATATAGTTCAATATACACCACAATCAGACAAATCACAGATAACGCTTCTGAGAAATAGAATGTACTCAGATGATTTTAAATTCGATTACATATCCTTGCAAAAAAGAAAAGAAAAACATACAGAAAGAATTAATACAATGATTGAGTTTACTGCTAACAAAATTAAATGCAGAAGTCAAATAATTGGAAACTATTTTAACGATATTACTATTTCCCCTTGTGGAATATGTGACACTTGCTTAAATAATAAAATTGAAAATGAAAATAAAGTAGGCTTTAAAATAATTTCAAATAAAATCATAACCGACCTTCGTAAAAAAAATATTGATTCTAAAGAGGTTGACTCGTTATTTGCTGAATTCAATAAAAAAGAACTTTGGGAAACATTAAATTTTTTACAATCGGAGAAAATAATCGACATTGATACTGACGGATATTTTTTTCTTAATTAATTTACATAAAAAAGGGACCAAGATAAAAATCTAGTCCCGCTTTAAAATCCAATATCCTATGAAAAACCGATGTAAAAATAAGTAGTTGTTAGTTATAAAACAACTTTTATTTAATTATTCTGATTCTCTATAGCCTTATACTTTTGAGCGTTATATAAATAACTAGCCCCTTGATACCAGGCTACCGCTTTATTAACGATTTCATTGTTTATTATCAACTCAGCCGATTCCCCCTTAATAAAATTTATTTTATACATCCTGACTTTATTTTTGAGAGATAAGATTACCGAAGTATCATGTTTCACATATTCCATATCTTGATTTGTACTAATAAATAGGAGTTTAAAGGAAAATCATCAATAAAAAAAAGCCTCAGCCTCTTTTTAAATCTCATTATATTCTTTTGGAAGAAATAATTACCCTTCATATTATATATTTATTATTTAATAATTCAGCAAACTTTGTTTGAATAAAGTAGCTTTGTAAAGCTACTGACCGAAAGCGAGAATGATGACTCAAAAAAGCTAAATAAATTGAAAGTTAAATTAATATACCTTTTTTTTCTAGGCCTAATTTGTGTCCTTGTGTTTTCTTTTAATGAAATCAAGGTTGCTAATTACTCAATGACCTCTTTAGGCAAAGCGCTTTTTAATGATAAGATATTGTCAAAAGATAACACCATAAGTTGTGCTAGTTGCCATATACCCGAATTCGCTTTTTCGGATACAACTTCATTAAGCATTGGAATAAATAACAAGCCAACGCTTCGCAATACTCCATCAGTTTTAAATATGAAAAATAGGCCTTATTATTTTTGGGATGGTAGAGCCAGTTCTTTAGATGAACAAGCTTTAATGCCTATTCAAAATCCTAATGAAATGGGTCTTCCAATTGAAGAAGCGATTCAAAGACTAAACGAATCTGCTTTTTATAATAGTTATTTCAATAAAGTATTTAAGGAAAGTCCAAATAAAATAAATATTGCCAAAGCATTTGCAGCATATGAAAAAACGCTAGAAACAGTAGATAGTAGATTTGATGACTGGAGTAATAATCTCATTAATTTAACTACATCGGAAGAACGAGGTAGAAAAATTTTCTTAAGTGAAAAAGCAAAATGCTTTGATTGTCATTTTCAAGAAGACTTTACAAACGACGACTTTAAAAACATTGGTTTATTTGATGGCGATCAATATAATGATAGCGGGAGATATTTAGTTACAAAAATTAAATCAGATATAGGGAAGTTCAAAACTCCTGGATTAAGAAATATAGCTATAACGGCTCCTTATATGCATGATGGATCATTTTCAACCTTGGAAGAAGTAGTTGACTATTACAACAATACGAAAAAGAAAATAACCAATTCAATAAATATCGATCCCGCACTTTCTAAACCACTCGGCTTGTCGGAATTAGAAAAAAAAGATTTAGTTGCCTTTTTAAAAACACTAAGCGATAAGCACTATTTATCAAAAAAGAAATAAATGATTACGGTCAGGTTAATTAGTGAATAATCTAGCATTAACCAATTACCGTTACGATTACATTTGTATTTATAGATTTAATTTTTCACCTTTAACAAAATATTAAAAGCAATTATGTGACTTTACACTTTCATTTACATAATTTGTATTAACTAAAACAATTTTTATGGAAACGACTAAACCAAAAATTTTACTTTGTGAAGACGATAGCAATCTTGGCATGGTATTGAAAAACTATTTAGAATTAAATGATTATGATGTAGTATTAGAGAGAGATGGCCGATTAGGTTTAGCAGCATTTCAAAGAGAGAAGTTTGATATCTGTTTACTTGACGTGATGATGCCTAATATGGATGGATTCACTGTAGCTGAAGCTATTAGAGATATAAATCCTGACGTTCCTTTGTTTTTTCTTAGTGCAAAAACCATGAAAGATGATATTATTCAGGGTTATAAATTAGGTGCCGATGACTATATCACTAAACCCTTTGACAGCGAGGTGCTCTTGCTTAAAATAAAGGCTATTCTAAAAAGAAATGAAGAAATGCATCGCGAAGAAGTTAATGCAGAATTTCAACTTGGAAAATACCATTTCAACCCTAAGCTTCGCGAATTAACCATCGACGGCAAATCTCATGTGCTTTCTCCAAAAGAAAATGAACTTTTAAAAATGTTATCTGAATATAAAAATGATTTACTCACTAGGGAAGTTGCCCTGAAAAAAATATGGGGAAGTGATACGTACTTTAATGGAAGAAGTATGGATGTTTATATTGCCAAACTTCGTAAATATCTAAAGGATGATGAGAAATTAGAGATTGTAAATATCCATGGTAATGGATTTCGGTTGGTAGTTACAGAATAATTTCCTTAATTAAAATAAACCATGCTGAGTGCCGCCTTTGTGCGGCACTTTTCCAAGGTGCTTATACGCTTTTTCGGTTGCCTCTCTCCCTCTTGGAGTTCGCATTAAAAATCCTTCCTGAATTAAAAAAGGCTCATACACTTCTTCTAATGTTCCTGGCTCTTCTCCTACAGCAGTTGCAATGGTGGTTATTCCAACTGGTCCGCCTTTAAACTTGTCTATAATTGTACTTAAAATTCTATTATCCATTTCATCTAAACCATGCTGATCAACATTTAATGCTTTTAATGAATGGATAGTAATATCCATATCAATGACGCCGTTGCCAATTACTTGTGCAAAATCTCTAACTCTTCTTAAAAGGCCATTCGCAATCCTTGGTGTTCCCCTGCTTCTTCTAGCGATTTCTCCTGCTGCATCACTTGTGATTTTTGTTTTAAGGATATTTGCACTTCTTAATAAGATATTCTTGAGTGTTTCAGAATCGTAATATTCTAACCTTGATTTTATTCCAAATCTTGATAGTAATGGTGCAGTAAGTAATCCGCTTCTTGTTGTGGCGCCAATAAGAGTAAAAGGATTTAAAGTTAATTGAACGCTCCTTGCATTAGGACCGCTATCTATCATGATGTCGATTTTATAATCCTCCATTGCCGCATACAAATATTCTTCCACTACAGTACTTAATCGATGAATTTCATCAATAAACAACACATCATTGGTTTCTAAATTAGTAAGTAACCCTGCCAGATCTCCTGGCTTTTCTATAACTGGCCCTGAAGTTTCTTTAATGTTAACCCCCATTTCATTCGCTACAATCCTTGATAGAGTTGTTTTTCCTAATCCTGGGGGACCATGAAATAAAATATGATCTAATGCCTCGCCTCTTAATTTAGAAGCTTTAATGAAAATAGAAATATTTTCAATGATTTGACTTTGGCCACTAAACTCTTTTATAAATCCAGGCCGAATATTATTTTCAAATTCCTTGTCAGGAGATTGTAAAATTTCTTTATTGGTATTTAATTCGGAATTAGGCATGTAAAAACTATTTCGTAAAGCTAACAATAATAGCGGAAACTTTAGTTATTGTGATTAGATAAGCGTGTGTATTAGGCCTCATTGTAGCTTACACTGAAATACTACAAATTAATTTTTATACTATTTAGACTATGAATTGCTGAGGCTATTTCTTTAATAATATGTTGATCTTTCTCAATTGCATTTCCTATTACTATTATATCTGCACCAGATTTGCAATTAAGATATGCTTTTTCGGGCGTTGTAATTCCGCCTCCCACAATTAATGGCACGTCAATACAAGAAGATACTTTTTGAATCATCATTTCCGAGATTGGATTTTTTGCTCCACTGCCAGCATCCATATAAATTAATTTCATACCTAACATTTCTCCAGCCATGGCAGTACACATAGCTATCTCGCTTTTGTCCGCTGGTAATGGATTCGCATTACTTATATAAGAAACTGTTGTTGGAGCGCCTCCATCAATTACCATATAGCCGGTTGGCATTATTTCTAATCCACTCTTTTTTACAAAAGGAGCCGAGATTACATGTTGCCCAATTAACAACTCAGGATTTCTTCCGCTTATCAATGATAAATATAATAATGCATCTGCGTATTTAGTTATTTGAGAAGGACTACCGGGAAATAAAATAACCGGTATTTTACATTTGCTTTTTATATTTCTAACACATTCGTCTAAGTTATCCGAAACAACCAAACTTCCTCCTACAAAAAAATAATCAACATTTGCCTCTATTGAAATATCGATTAAGTCATCAATTGAAGAGTCGTTGACTTTATCAGGGTCTATTAATACTGCAAAAGATTTCTTCTGCTCCCTTTTCCGACTAACCAATAATTGATATATTTCTTTTTGCATACCTTACCAAGATAATTACTGCAAAAATGAATTATTTTTCGTTCATACCGAAATAATAATATGGAAATGAATAAGAAATACTGATTAATAATCGTATTTTTTAGTGGTAATTTTGTTTATATGGCAGATGTAAAAAAAGAAATAAAGTTCAGTACTGCTCGAAGTAGTGGAAAAGGTGGTCAAAATGTAAACAAAGTGGAGACGATGGTGATAGGTTATTGGCATGTAGATTCTTCTATTATTTTATCTGAAAACGAAAAAAATATTATCACTGAAAAGCTATCAAACAAAATTAATAATGAAGGTTTCTTGTTCGTTAAAAGTCATTTATATAGAACGCAACTTGCCAATAAGGAAGATGTTATCGAAAAAATGAATACCCTAATAAAGAAAGCATTAGTCATACCCAAAAAAAGAAAGCCAACGAAACCTACCAAAGCTTCTAAAGAATCAAGACTGCTTAACAAGAAAATTTCCTCGACTAAGAAAATTGACCGAAAAAAGATTATACCCAATGAATAGAAAAGGATATATGTTAATGCGTTATTTTTTTACTTCTATATTAATAATGTCTGTATATAGCATTGGCTTCGCGCAAGAAAAATCCGGAAAATTAAAAATGTTTTTTTTGCTAACAGCTAATCAAAAAAAAATAGTATTAAGAGACAGCTTATATATCAATTCATTCAACGAGACTTATAGTATTTCAAAATTAAAATACTATGTATCTTCTTTTAATTTAGGAAGCTCAGCTGTAAAAATGAATCATGAAAAATATTTTTTAGTAAGTGCTGCTAATCAGGAGAATGCTATTTTATTTGAGAATGTTCCTGTTGATTCTTATTCAACATTGAGTTTCTGTTTAGGGATAGATAGTATGGATAACTGCACGGGTGCTCAATCCGGATCATTAGATCCTATTAACGACATGTTCTGGACTTGGAATAGTGGCTATGTTTACTTTAAACTTGAGGGCAATAGTTCCTCATCACCGGCTGACATGAACAGAATCGAATACCATATAGGGGGGTATAAAAATAAAAATATAGCGAAGAGAAAAATAAATGTGAATATAAGAAGTGTTGACACTTTATTATCATCACTTAAAATTATGCCTGATAAAACAACTGATGTTTTTATTGAGCTCAATTTGGATAATTTATGGAACTATGCATCTGATTTAAAAATTAGCGAAACGCCAATATGCGTATCCCCTGGGGAAACAGCAATGCTAATAGCAGACAATTTCGAATCCTTATTTTCAATTAAAAACATAATCGTACATTGAAAATAAAGCTTTCTATATATTTTTTAATATTCATCATTACTGCTTTTGTTTTAATCAGCGGGACTAGTAATGTTAATGAAAATCCCACACCTTTGCCATTTATTATTCCTAAAGGTTGGCCCGTTCCTTCAAGAAATATTTTTGAAAAAAATAGGTTAACGGAGGAAGGTTTTCAATTAGGAAAAAAATTATTTTACGACGGCCGACTTAGTAAAGATGGAGAAATAAGTTGCGGGAGTTGCCATCAACAATTTTCTGCATTTTCAACATACGACCACGATTTAAGTCATGGTATAAATAATTTGTTAACAACGAGAAATGCGCCAGCCTTAATAAATTTGGCATGGATGAATGAATTACATTGGGATGGAGGAATTAATCATTTAGAAGTACAGCCATTATCCCCAATCACAGCTCCAAATGAAATGGGAGAAAAGCTAGAAAATGTTTTAAATAAGTTACGGAATGATTCGATATATCCAAGAATGTTTAAAGCTGCATTTAAAGACACTTCGATATCTATCCCGAAAATGCTTAAAGCTATTGCCCAATTTACTGGCAATTTAATTTCATCCAATAGCAGGTATGATAAATTTAAACGGGGCGAAGCCACCTTTACTACATATGAGCTCACTGGTTACAAAATATTTAAAGCAAATTGCGCTTCCTGTCATAAAGAACCTCTTTTTACTGATAATAGTTTTCGCAATAATGGTCAACAACTTAATCGATTTAAAGATTATGGAAGACAAATCATAACAAGTAAACAGGAAGATTCTTTGAAATTCAAAGTCCCTACACTACGCAATGCAGCACTGACTTTCCCATATATGCATGATGGACATCTGTATTCACTATATGAGGTAATTGATCACTACAGATCTGGGATCGATACCACTCAGAAAACCTTAGACCCTTTATTGAAAAAGAAAATAGAAATTTCAAACACAGATAAAATGAACCTAATTCTATTTCTAAATACATTAATAGATAGCTCTTTTATTAACAACCCCCGATTTTCTTTCAAAATTAAATAATGTAATTTATTATCAGAATTGAATAATAATTCTATAATTTAAATTATCAGAGTAAATTACACTGTAAACTTTTTGATTTTGAGTGGAATAAAAAAATTGGCTGGTCAAACATTGTGGTATGGAGTACCTACCATTGCATATCGTTTCCTAGGCTATATCATGAATATGGCATTGCCCTTTTTTATTGATTTGCCAGAAGATACTGCTGATTTAGTTCAAGTGTATGCGATGATTCCATTTCTAAATGCCCTTTATGCTTATGGGATGGAAACTGCCTATTTCAAGTTTTCACAAAGCCATGACAAAAGTACTCTGTATAGCACTTTGTCTATTTCTTTGTTTAGTTCTACCATTTTCTTTAGCATATTGTTATTGTTTTTAAAAGGAGACATTACATCCATAGCACATTTAAATAATCACCCTGAATATGTATTATGGATGATTGGCATTTTAGCAATTGACAATTTAAATACTTTGCCATTTGCCAAATTACGTCAGGAGAATAGACCTAAGATGTATGCATTTGCCAGAGTAGCCGCAATTTTCACCAATATTGGAGTTGTTGTTTTTTTCTTAGTTATTGTACCTGCATTTCTTAAAAGCCATCCGCAAAGCTTTATTGCTAATTATTATAATCCTCATTTCGGAATTGGCTATTATCTGGTTGGTAATATCATTGAAAATATAGTAACATTGGTCATTCTGCAAAAAGAATTGCGTCAGATTAAGTTTAAATTCAACTTCCCACTTTGGAAAGAAGTTATTAAATATAGTGCGCCATTAATTATTGTTGGATTAGGTGGTATGATAAATGATGTATTAAGCAGATTGATTTATCGACATGTAGTTGATTTGCCAGAGCAACAAGCTAATCATGAAGCGGGTATTTTTGCAAACATATTCAGACTTGCGCTACTAACAACCATAATGATTCAGGCTTTTAGAATGGCAGCAGAGCCCTTTTTCTTCAATCAAAGTAAAAATGAAAATGCCCAACGCACCTACGCGCGTGTAATGAAATTCTTTGTCATTGCTTGTTGTTATATGTTTTTATTTATTGCGCTTTTTTTAGACTTTTTTAAATGGTTTTTTTCAACGTTTGCTAATAAAAATTGGGTGGAAGGATTTGGGGCTATCCCAATCTTGGCGCTTGGAAATGTCTTTTTAGGAATTTATTACAACCTGAGTATTTGGTATAAATTAACTAATAAAAATACTTATGGTGCCATCATTACCATTGTAGGCGCTATTATTACTATTGTACTTAATATTATACTAATTCCTGTACTTCATTATTATGGAGCTGCAATAGCTACCTTTTCTTGCTACTTATTTATGATGGTTTGCAGTTACTTTTTAGGTCAAAAACATTATCCTGTGCCGTATAATGTTAGAAAAATATTAGGATACATTTCTCTCGTTGTACTTCTTTATGTTATTCACCTGACGCTTACTTATTTCATCAAAGACGTTTTGTGGTTTTCTATTTCATCAGGGATATTATTGATATTAATTTTTACCAAATTTGTAGGCAAAACAGAATCCAAAGACTTAGGTGCTTTACCTTTTCTAAATAAGTTTTACCCAAAGAGATAAATATTATCCATTAGATCATTATCATGTAAAAAATCGAAATAGGAGTTTACATATTCCTTCTATATTGCCCACCAACACTATATAAAGCATTAGTTATTTGTCCTAATGAACAATACTTTACAGTCTCCATCAATTCTTCAAATAAATTTCCATTATTAATCGCGACATCCTGTAATTTTTTCAACAGAATCGTCGACTTGTCTTTATTTCTTTCTGTAAAAATTGCAAGCGAATTTATTTGAGATTCTTTTTCGGCAGAAGTAGATCGTATGACTTCGGTGGGTTGTATAGTTGGCGAACCCTTTTTACTTAAAAAGGTATTTACACCCACAATAGGATACTCGCCTGTATGCTTTAATGTTTCATAATACAAACTCTCTTCCTGAATTTTATTTCTCTGATACATTCTTTCCATCGCACCTAACACGCCCCCTCTTTCTGTGAGCCTATTAAATTCTTTCATAACAGCCTCTTCTACCAAATCCGTCAA
>CANICR010000002.1 GCA_947466405.1 Chitinophagaceae bacterium
TAATTATTTCTTTTCTGAATATCTTATTTTTAATTTAGACCACTTCCCGGATAATAAGTCATGGATATTAGGTGAGTCTTCATTGAATTTGAATTCTTTCTTCTCTCTTCCGATTATCGAAAACGAAGCGTACGAAATAAATTTACAAAAATTTAGCCCATTGACTGACTTTATCCATTCAGCGCCTAATCAACCAATTCAATTTGAATTCTTACATTCTAACCAATCTCTTATTTCATCTATTTCAATCATTACTGGAGATGGGAATAAACAATCAAATCCAGAGAGGATAAATTTCACAGATGCCAATGGGAAAATAAGTTTTTCCTACACTTTTAAAAAATCAGCTTCTTTCCCATTCAAAATATTAATAAATAACAACCTTTTTTTAATTTACCATGTTGAAATTAGCGAATAAAATATTTTTTTATTTACTAATTAAATTTGCAAATAATCGATAAGCCCCAGAAACCCCTGCTGGCAATTGTCTGAAAAAAGATATGCCCGTATAAATAAATTTCCCTTTCCCATAATTTGCAATAATCAAGCTGCCGTCATTATTATTCTCTCCTGGATCTTTCATTAATAAAGGCCTTTCATAATGGCTATCTATATCTGATGCATGATAAATACTTCTTTCCTGAACCCAATCGTTAAAATCAGCTTGAGATATTTTATTAGGGGAATTAAAAATAGATGATTTCGGATTTACCAACTCAATAGTTGCCTTTTCATCTGTTATCCTATTTCTGGAAATAGTAAAAGGATAAGGACCTATTTTAGCCTTGATCGGTCCAATTTGGTTGCTTGTATTATATTGTACTAACAACACACCTCCTTCTTGAATATAATTCATCAACACATCATACACTTCATTCATCCATTCATTAGTATTATATGCTCGAACACCTGTAATTATTGCATCGTATTTTTTAAGCAACCCCTTTTTAATATCTTTTTGTGTTAAAACATCTACCTGATAACCCATTTGCAATAAAGATTCTTTCACCTTATCCCCCGCACCAATTATATAGCCTATTTTTTTTCCTGAAATTTTTAAATCGATTTTTTTATACAGAATTAGCGATGGTTTAAATAAAACAATATCCGGTATGTGGTCATAATGAATTTCATGCATATCCTGATTGAACATGTTTTCATTTTCAAAATAATTAATACTATTATCTCCTTGCAAAAGGGGTAATTCAATAACTTTATTGTCGAACTTTTTGAAATGGATCGGGTATCTAATATCCAACAATTTATTATTTGAATGAATGGCGCTTACGTCAATGTCTCTGTTAGCCGTAATTTTTACAGAAACTGATTCCTTTGAATTAATAAACAATAACTTTTCTGGATGAATAATCAATGAAGGCAAAATAGAAACAGGTTGATACTTTTCGCCATTTACAGGATCGGTATTTTTATATAAAAGAGACTTTTTAATTGTAATAACCAAGCCTCCTTTTATTTTAAAATCAACCAAAAATTCAATTGCAGGTTCATTTTCGGATTTCAAAAGATCATATTTATCTTGAATTTCAAAACTACCAGAAGTCATTTTCTTCCTTAACCAATATGGCTGGCTAATCTGTACACTATTAGGAATAAATAAACTTTTATTAATTTGAATAGTATTATTGTATTTCAAGCTGTCAATCGAAAGTATATTATTGTCAAATAATTTAACTTTTATACTTTCTATAGGAATACCTAGTCTGTTATTTACAGTAAAATTTATTTTTACACTATCATTAATGGTTATATACTTTGATGAAGAAACAGCCTCAAAAAAAACACCCCCACAGGCAAGTATGATATTTTTTATTTCTTCTATTTTGCGTTCACGTATAGGAATATCAGACACTCTTGTAAGTATGGCATCATATAGAATCATTAAACCTTGTACAGATAATTCTGGATGAAATGGATCATAATGATTAATAATCGAATCAATTAAGCGCTGGATTTGCAGATAACCAATTCCACTCCAACTTGTTGCTACCCCATCAAATAATGAATAAACAGGTGCATCCCCTTTTATCGTTGCAAAGTATTCGATTGAACTCCCTCTTTGTGCAGGGACACCAAAACCTTGACTTTTATGTTGACTTCTGCTTAATGCAGCCATCTCACCATAACTCTTACCTGCTAAAGCATTATACCCACCTATGTCTAATTTAAATTGATCATCTTTTTGTGTATTTACTGCTCCAAAATTAAACGTATTCCAAAGTAAGCGTTTAGCCTTCCACGTTGTTACCCCAAAAGTGAGTTGATCACTAAATCTAGTTGAATCTCCAGCAGCCTCAAATGCTTCTTGTGCTAATATTGCTGAGGCTGTGTGATGACCATGCCCTCCTTCTCCAGTTGAAGGGAATCTGCATATAATTACATCCGGCCTAACATTTCTTATAATCCAAACAACATCGCCTAATATTTTATTGTGATTCCAAATGCTAAAAGTTTCCTGTGGATTTTTACTATACCCAAAATCGTAGGCACTTGAGAAATATTGTTCGGCTCCATCAATTCTTCTAGCTGCTAATAATTCCTGCGTTCTTATTAATCCTAATTCGACCCCTTGTTCATCTCCAATTAAATTCTGTCCTCCATCCCCTCTTGTTAAACTTAAATAACCAGTTTTATAGCGTTTTTCTTTTGATAAATAAGCTAATAGTTTGGTGTTTTCATCATCAGGATGTGCGGCTATATATAACACAGAACCTAATTCATTGAGCTTCTTGATTTGGGCTAATATCTCTGAAGAATTTAAAGAAGTAGGCGTTTGAGCAAATAAATCTCCTTTACAAAACACGAATACTAATAGTAGCAGTAATGATTTAAACATCTTAAAAAAAACACCCACTTTCAAACTTTTCACTGCGCTCATAATTTTATATTATTTTATTATTGACCGACTAAAAAAACTGCATTAGAAAACAGCAATTTCCCATTTTCCCAAAAGCTTCTAAAAATTGGATCATCCACGAAATAAACAATGGATCCACTGCCATATTCCTGAACGGCAATGGTAGAGCCATCTTTAATTTGACTTTTTACATTACTCCCCACAAATCCAGCAACCTGATTCTCCTGTTTAATTGTCCCTACATTCCATCCTTCTTTCAAAAATTCTATCACATTGGAATTCATTTTTAATGAAAAATAATAATCAGGATAACCAAAGGCTAAAGGATGTGAATCATCTATTCCTAATTTATAAATAGCTCCAGGTATATTGTTTATAATACTTTGTCTTTCTCTTTCATCATAACGCTTAATATCTTGATAACCTACTGTCTTATTTTCTGTATTTTCTATAGCTTTCTTTATTTTAATTCCCCAATCACCCATTGCCATTTGCGAAACGGCATTCTCGAGTGCGATTAATTTACCTCCTTGTCTAACCCAATTTTTAAGAATAATTTCTTTATCTGTTAAGAATTTATAGTCCCCATCAGGAATAATTATTACATCTAAATTATTTAAATAGCCATTTAGAAGATCATTGACGTTTATCAATACCAAAGGGTAATCTAATTGTTGCTCAAACAGATGCCACACTTCACCAGCAGCAGTTGATGAAGAAACATCATCTACCACTAATGCAACTTTTAGTTGATTTAATTTATGAACTTTTTCGGAACCGAAATCAACTCCTGATTCCATAAATCCAGAACTGACTGTAGAAATATTTGCATTATATAGATCAGCTAGTGAAAGTAATTGATCTATTTTTTTTTCATTGTCATTTTTAATAACAATTAAAGTTCCTTTTTTGTATACCTTTTTATTAAATGAAAAATCCTTTTCGCTAAACCTTACTTTGAAATTATTTTTTAATAAAGAAGATAGTAGCTGGGCATCTTTAAATGAGTTGTATTGAATCAAATATGCATATTCATTGTTACCCAATTTATTTTTATTAATAGCAACTGGCATACGCTCACCTTGCAGTTTATCTTTTAAAGCATAACAATCCATTCCATAAGCATAAGGCAGAGCCCAAGCTGTTATATCATAGGTTACAGAATCTGCCAATTTAGATTGAGGCTCAAATAACACTTTAACCAATGAGCCTTTTGACTGATAAGTAGAAACTATTACATCATTTGAAGTGGTTATATAATTTTCATCATTTTTTGTGTTGTATCTATATCCTTTTATTAAAGAACCTGAACGAGCATATGAAAATTCTATTTGATTCTTTTTAAACAAATCTAGCAATGATAATAACTTATTATTATTTTGACCGTTAATTACATAAGTCTTATACAAACCTGCCCCATTAGTTCTTGTATCATTAAAATACGCTTTAAATGATTCATTGATTTTTCTTGCATTCATAGATGCCGCTTCAATTGTACTAATACTAGTTGTGAAATGATGCTGAATTCTATCTTCCAATGTAAGTGTATCGTCATCTACTTGTATGGTAAGCCCTCCTCTTGAATGGCCTGCTTGCTCATAAGTCATTCCAATTGATCCATTATAAAGCGGATAAGTATCTCCGTATGAAGGGTAAAACAAATCAAACACTTCTTTTGTGAAATACAACCAACCATTTGCATCAAAATACCTTGCATGATTTTTTCCTATTACAGTTTGAAATTCTCTTTGCCATGGTGTTATTACCTCATGAAAAGGCTCTGCAGCGGGTGCAAAATAATATGGACTATTTGGGTATTGTTCGTGGAAATCACAATGAATTTCGGGCATCCAATTATTATATAATTTAATTCTTTGCTGAGTTTCAACTTGTGTTTGCCATGCCCAATCACGATTTAAATCATAATAATAATGATTGCTTCTTCCTCCAGGCCATGGTTCATTATGTTCTCTTGCCAATGGATTAGCCACTGATTTTTTTCCGACAACTTGATTATACCAATTAACGTAACGATCCCTACCATCAGGATTTAAACATGGGTCAATAATTATGACCGTATTTTTCAACCACTCATTTAAATTTACGTTTTTACCAGAAACCAATTCGTACAATAACTTCATGGAAACTTCTGTTGAACTTGCTTCATTACCATGAACATTATAACTAAGCCAAACAATTGTCGGCATAGTTAAATTAGCTGGCTTGTCATTCATCGAACCAGTAATGCGTAAATTATTTTTTCTGATTTCTTCAAGTTGAGCAATATTCTCAAAAGTAGAAACAGCAGCAATTAATAATTCTTTCCCTTCATTGGTAAAGCCATACGTTTCCAGTTTTACTTTATGGGTTAAACTATTTGAAACATAATGGAAATATTCCACTACTTTATAAGAAGGTGTAAAAGCAGTACCTAATTTATACCCAAGGAACTCATCTGGACTTTTAAGATTTTGAGCATATGAAAAATTAAATAATGAAATAACGAGAACTACAGATAATAATAAACGCATGGTTAATTTTTTAATCCATAAAATTATTAAAACTTACTGTATAAAGGCCGAAAAATAATAGAGCAGAAATTAGATAATTACATAAATAGACAAAAAGCCACTACAATTTGTTAAAAAACATCCTTTTATGAGAAGAAACAAGTCGTTTTAGATGATATTCTGTTGCCTCAATAGGGAGGAATGGCTAAATTTGCAGATAAAAATAAAGACTGAAAAAAGCGATTAAAATATCGACAAAAATATTGATTGTACTATTGATCTTATTAGGATCACTGTATGGTTTACTTCATACTATTTTTATACAAACCTGGTTGGCTAAAAAAGTATGCGCTCATTATTCAAAGGAACTAAAAACAAAAATCACCATAAAGAAAATCGAAGTCGCCTTTTTTAGCAAAGTAAAGCTAAGTGATTTGCTTATACTTGATAAAAATAATGACAGCTTATTGTATGCCGGAAATATAGATTTGGATTTAAATGATTGGTTTTTTTTAAAAGATACCATTATCATTAATAATATTTCCTTAGATAATATTGCTATTCATTCAACTAGGGAAAATTCTAATTGGAATTATCAATTTATATCAGATTACTTTCTCACTTCATCAGATAAAAAACAAAAATCCGCAAACCCTATCAACATAAAATTTGACAACATTCATTTAAGAAATATAATTTTAAGCAATACAGACAAATGGATCGGAGAAGATATTTCATTTTCCTTAAAAGAATTCAACGCTAAAGTAAAAACATTTGACCTTTCAAATAAAAATATAATCATTGATCAAGCCGAAATAGCGACTCCTATATTCGAAAGAAAAGACTATGAAGGCAAAAGGCCAACAAGAGAAAAAAAGAAGATCCAGAAAATGGAATCCCCAAATGATTGGAAAATATTTGCAAGAAGTATTATTTTAAAAAATGGAGTTGTTAAAAATGATAAAGAAACAGTAAGATTACCTTATAAAAATAAATTTGACGAATTACATATTTTCTTCCATTCGATTAATGGGAACATTGAAAATTTAAATTTAGAAAAAGATACTTTACAAGCGAATGTCAATTTATCTACTAAAGAGAAATGTGGATTTTCAGTCTTGAATTTAAAATCGAAATTCAAATTTACCCCTAGGAAAATGGAATTTGACAGCTTGGATTTATTGACAAAAACAAGTCATCTTAAGAATTATTACTCCATGAATTATACGTCTTTCCAAGACGATATGGATAACTTTATAAACAAAGTAAATTTAGTTGGCCGATTAAATGACTCAAAAGTCAGCAGCGAAGACATAAGTTTTTTTGCGCCTGAATTAAAAAATTGGGATCGTATTTTCAATATTACATCTGAAGTAAATGGCACAATTGAAGAATTGCACCTAAATAATGCAAAGTTAAAAAATACCAACACTTCTATTGAAGGATCTGGCATTCTTAAGCATTTGACCAATATCAACTCTTTTTCTATAGACTTTAATTCAACAGGCAGTAAAACAAACATCAATGATATAATTGGAGCAATCCCAAACCTTAAGTCTATTAAACAACCTTCAATAAGAAAATTAGGCGACATTAAATTTACAGGCAAGTTTTATTGTACAAATGAAAAATATACAACTGAAGGTACTGTTGAAACAAGCCTTGGCAATATTAACACTAAATTAAAACTGGAATTTCCTGCAATAGGCCAACCTTTATATTCCGGACATATCCTTTCAAAGAAATTCAATATCGGCTCCTTTTTAAATGAAAACAAACTAGGGGACATTTCAATCGAAGGGGAAATTAATGGATCAGGCTTTGACCTTGAAAAAATAAAATCGAATTTTACAGGTCAAATACAAAACCTTTTTTTTAATGAATATAATTACAAAAACATCGGTATTAATGGAGATTTTAAAAACAAATCATTTATTGGACGTCTTGAAATTGACGACCCTAATATTAAAATAAATGAATTGAATGGATCTATCTCATTTATTGGCAACGATATTAATTTAAACATCTCCTCAGAATTATCTAAATGTAACTTTAAAAAATTACATTTCACAAACAGAGACATTTCCTTATCTGGCTTATTTAATTTTAATTTTATCGGGAATAATATTGATGACTTTTTAGGAGAAGCAAAAGTTTACAAATCATCACTACAAGACGAAAACAAGATTTTATATTTCGATTCTCTTACACTTTCTTCAGCACTTGAAAAAAATAATAAAACTTTATCTCTTCAATCAAGTGATATAGACGCTAATATTACAGGCGTGTTTAAAATAAAAGAACTAACTGACGCATTTAAAGTTTTTTTAAGCAATTATTACCCTAACTATATATCGAAACCAACAAAAAAATTAAGCAATCAAAATTTTTCTTTTTACATAAAAACAAAAAATACAGAAGACCTTTTAAAAGTACTAGACCCGAAAATAATTGGCGGAAACAATTCAATTATAAATGGTAGAGTAGATCTGTATAATAAGTCAATAAATGCTTATGCTGAAATACCTAGAATTGGTTATAACAATCGGGTTTTTTCAAATGTTTCTATGACCGAGCAAGGGAACTTAGATAGCTTATTGACAAATATTAATTTTGGAAATATCATACTTACAGAAAATGCTAGCATCCCCAATACATCAATATATATAAAATCAAGTAATGATATTTCAGATATTAAATTAACCACCAGCAGTTCAGAAAATATTAATAATGCAGAACTCAATGCAAGTCTAACCACTCTGACTGATGGGATTAAAATACATTTCTACCCTTCTTCCTTTATTATAAATGATAAAACGTGGAATCTAGAAAAAGATGGAGAATTGACTTTGAGAAAAAATCTTATACATGCCAATGAAATCAAGTTCAACCAAGATAACCAATCGGTATTAATTTCAACCGAACTTGACAATACAAGTGAAGAGCAAAGGATTATTGCTCAAATAAACAATTTTTCACTGGAAGACTTCATTCCATTCGCTTTTAAAGACCCTTCTGTAAAAGGATTTTTGACGGGAACTGCTATTATAAAAGATCCAATGGGAAAAATGGATATTGAATTTAAAGGAGATGTGAAGAATTTATATTTAGATAATAAAATCATTGGTAATGTTGCCATAAACTCAACTGCAAATACTTCAAGTGGTTTAATTAATTATTTTGCTGATAACATAGATAGCCAAAATGTGTTCTCATTAAAAGGAACATATAATTACAAAGACTCTGTGAATAATCTACGTGCAAATCTTGATGCACATAAAATCAACCTGTCTATTTTACAGCCTTATTTAAGTGATATTTTTAATCAAATGGATGGTATTGCTACCACCAATTTAAAACTTTCCGGTGGAGATGATCATCAATACCTGACTGGAAAAGCACATATACCTGCTGGCAGCTTTACTGTAGACTATACAAAATGCAAGTACACTTTAGAAAATCAAGACATAGATTTTAGTGACGATTTTATAGATTTAAACTTCATTCAAATAAAAGACACACTTAATAACACCGCAACAATTAATGGCAAAATTCATCACAACTTATTCAATGATATTTCTTTTAATAATTTAAAAGTAGAAACTGGGAAGTTGATATTGTTACACACAACTAAAAATGATAACCCTGATTTTTATGGTAATATTATTGGCAAATCTTCCTTGAGTATTAATGGACCTATTAGCAATGCTGTGATTAATATTGATGGCGAACCAAGCCTTTTAGATACTAGCCATATTTATATCCCAACATCAGACAGTAAAGAAAGTATAAAGACAGATTATATAGAATTTGTGAAATTTGGAAAAGAACTTGACAATACGAATATTTCAAATGGGAATAATATAACCATCAATTTAAAAATAAAAGCAAACCCTTCTTGTAAAGTTGATGTTATTCTAGATGAAGAAACAGGTGATATCATAAAAGGGCAAGGAGAAGGACTTATTGATATTAAAGTTGGCTCATCAGAACCACTTTCAATTAGAGGGAATTATAAATTAACCAAAGGTGAATATAATTTTAATTTTCAAACCTTTTTCCAAAAGCCTTTCACATTAAATAGTGGCACCATTACATGGAATGGGGATCCCTATCAAGCGAATATTGATATCTATGCTGAATATCTTGCCAAAAATGTAGACATCAGCAATTTGTCAACTTCTAGCGGCTTTAAGCAAAAGGAAGACATTAAAATCATATCCCACTTAACTGGAATACTTCAAAATCCTTTAGTAAAATTTGATTTAGAATTGCCTGAAAAAAGTGACGCCAAAAGAGAGGATATTATTGTAAAGAGATTAGCTGATTTTAAAAATGATGAAAATGAAATGAATAAACAAGTAGCTAGCTTACTTCTATTTAATACATTTATCATTGGGAATCAAAATTTCTTGACTCAGGGTAATGCAAGTACTTTAATTACAAATACTATAGGCGGAGTAGTTAGTAGCTTATTGACAAATTTGTTAAATAAAGAATTGGAAAAAGCAACAAAAGGAATGCTATCTACGTATGTTGACATAAATCCAACATTAGATTTACAAAAAAGTGCCTCTCAATTACAAGCGAACATTAGGGCAGGATTGAAAATATTATTAAGCAATAAGTTGGTTGTTTTAGTAGGGGGAAATTTAGACTACAACAACCCTACTTACTCCCAGCAATTAGAAAAGAAAGGATTGCTTTCTCCAGACATTACCATAGAATGGCTAATCAATAAAGATGGAACTTTGAGGATTGTTGGATTTAACAGGAGCAGCATTGATTTAACCTTAAATCAAAGAAATCGTTCCGGCCTTCAACTGTCATACAGAAAAGACATTAATAAACTAAGAGAAATTTTCACAAAATCAAAGAAATAAAGAATTAATGTCCATGCAGAATCGTATGTCCTAACTTATCGCGCTTAGTAAATAAATATTTTTGATTGTGCGCATTGGGCTTCATTTCAATAGAAATAGTTTCGGTAACAACTAACCCATACCCATTTATACCAGCTCTCTTTTTAGGATTATTAGTGATAAGTTTCATTTTTGTTACGCCTAAATGCCTGAGTATTTGCGCTCCAATTCCATAATCTCTTTCATCCATTCCAAAGCCAAGTTTCAAATTAGCTTCTACAGTATCCAATCCTTGTTCTTGCAATTTATAAGCCTTTAATTTATTTACTAGTCCAATCCCTCTTCCCTCTTGATTCATATACAATACAATACCTTTCCCTTCGGATTCAATCATTTCTAGTGCATGATGTAATTGCTCACCACAATCACAACGAAGTGAGCCTAATATATCTCCTGTCATACAACTACTATGAACTCTAACCAGAACAGGTTCATCTTTTTCCCATTCTCCTTTTTTTAATGCCATATGCGTCTCTCCTGTATTAAGCTGCGTAAATGCAATTAATTCAAACTCGCCATAAATTGTGGGCATGTTAACTTTTACTTCTTCTCTGATTAATGTTTCTTTTTGTAATCGGTATTCAATTAAATCCTTGATTGATATTATTTTCAAATCAAACTTTTTTGCAATTTCCAACAATTCAGGCAATCTGGCCATCTCTCCATCCTCTTTCATAATTTCTACCAACACCCCAGCAGGTTGAAGCCCTGATAACTTAGCCAAATCGATGGTAGCTTCAGTATGACCAGCCCTTCTTAACACTCCTCCTTTTTTTGCACGAAGTGGAAATATATGACCTGGTCTTCCTAAATCTTCAGGCTTTGTATTTGGATTTACAAGAGCCTGTATCGTTTTAGCTCTATCTTGTGCAGATATTCCTGTTGTGCACCCATTTCCTAATAAATCTACACTAACCATAAAAGCAGTTTCATGAAGTGATGTATTGTCAACAACCATTGGTTGTAAATCCAATTCTACGCACCTCTCTTCTGTAATGGAAGCACATATCAACCCCCTGCCATGAGTACTCATGAAATTGATTATTTCGGGAGTTACCTTTTCTGCTGCGGCTACGAAATCACCTTCATTTTCTCTATCTTCATCGTCAACCACGATAATAAGTTTTCCCATGCTAAGGTCTTCAATGGCAGAATCAATACTATCAAGCATATACAATTATTTAATTGCAAAGTTAACAACTAGACCCCTTCCAAAATGGATTATTTAAAATATAAAACAGAATAAAATCTATTGCTGAAGAAATTATACCTTTAATATATAATTTAATAAAAATGCAGGAGATTCAGTACCCCATTACTATATTAATCATAGCCGCTAATGTCATTTTTAGTTTTCTGGCATTTTCCAATAAAGAATTGCTTGATAACACAATTATGTGGCCATATAATGTAAAAAGGAAAAATGAGTTATACAGATTTATAACCTCCGGTTTTTTACATGCCGATATGATTCACTTATTCTTTAACATGTTTACCCTTTATTTTTTCGGAAGAAATATAGAAATTATTTTAAAGGAATATAATCTTGGAGGGGCGTTAACTTATTTAGGATTGTATTTTGGGAGTTTAATCATTTCGGATTTACCTTGTTTTTTCAAATACAAGGACTCTTATCATTATAGATCACTTGGCGCATCTGGCGCTGTTTCCGCCATTGTATTTGCAACCATCATTTTTAGTCCCTGGGAAAGTATTTATTTGTATGGAGCTATAAAAATATCGGCAGCTTTATATGCAATTTTATTTATTGCTTATTGCATTTATATGGGTAAAAAAGGGAACGACAACATCAATCATGATGCTCATCTTTGGGGTGCAATATTTGGATTGATATTTATCTTAATACTCGTTTCATCAAAGCAACCATATTTACTGGAAGGAATAATAGAACAACTAAAACATCCAAGTTTATTTGGAAATGGTTAACTGCACTGTACTTTTTGTGCCTGGATAAATTTTACACCTATCATCAATACGCCATCCAACGACCCATACTATTTTTTTATTTGACTCAACTACCCAAATATTTTCTTTTTCAATGAGTGATAACTTATTGTCAATTAAAAAACGACTTACTTTTTTCTTTTTATTCATCCCTAAAGGATAAAAATAATCTCCCTGTTTCCATTTTCGCAAAACCATTGGATAATGAATAAAACTTGAGTCTATCTGAGCGATTGACTGATCAAATATGATGTCATTGTTATCTTTTTTATTTTCTATTAACAACCTATTTCCTTGAAATTGAATTTGCTGAACACCTTCTTCAATTAAGTACAAATTCAAGTCTGGCGAATTAATGGGTGACAAAACAATCCATTGTCTATTTTTAATTACACGATGCGTATCTGACAAAATAAATTTTCCTGAATCTGAGTCGCAGAGCTTTATTATTTCAGGGATTTGTTGAACAGAGAACCCCGATGATTTAAAAATTTCATACAAAATAGTATTCAAAGCCGGCGCTTTCAATAATTTTAAAATAGGGAAATGCAACTCCGCTCCTTTTCGCACTATAATCTTATCAACTATTTGCTTTACTGCAATATTGTATAGCTCGTGCACTTCTTTAAACCGTTCAATATTCTTTAAAATATTTTCTTCAACCTGTGGGTATACTTTTTTAATAGAGGGAATCAGCTCATTTCTAAAATAATTGCGTGTATATTTTATACTTTCATTTGATGAATCTTCGCGCCAACTAAGTTTATGTTGCATAGCAAATGAAACAATGGTTTCTTTTTTGGCAAAAAGAAGTGGCCTAATTATTCGATTTCCTATACCCGCATTATTAGATTGAATACCTTGCAGCCCACTAATGCCAGTGCCTTTAAGAAAATTCATTAATACTGTTTCAATATTATCATTCGCATGATGAGCCGTAAGGATATATTTAAAATTCAATTCTTTTTCGGCATCAATCAATTCATTAAACCATTGGTATCTAAGCTCTCTTGCAGCAATCTGAATATTTGCATTATGATCTGCTATATATTTAGCAATATCGAATTTTTTTTTATAGACGTTTACTCCATATTTTTTTCCAAGCTCTTCTACAAGCATTTCATCCTCATCACTTTCGATACCTCTTAATTGAAAATTGCAATGAGCAATAGAAAAATCAAAACCTGATTGAAAACACAATTCACATAAAACAAGTGAATCGATGCCTCCACTTACTGCGATTAAAAGCTTGTCTTTTTTATTAAAAAGTTTATGTTGTGTTATATTCTTTACAAATTCCGTTAACAGATTCATTTCGAAATCGCTTTTTCTAAACTACTATTTACAATTTTATTCAAGATCTTCTTTCGCTGCCATTAATTCATTATAGCTATGCTGGTCTTTTATCTTTTGGGCTTCCAACATTCCATTTTCATAGGTAAATATAGCCTTATCTAAATTATTGAGCTTTTCATACAATTTACCCAAATGATAATAAGAACCAACATAAGAAGGTTCTCTATCCAATAAATCTTCAAATTGCAATAGGGCTTCATCAAAATGACCTATTTTGATATATTCCAATGCTAATGCATGCTGAAGAAAGCTGTCTTTCCCGGCAGATTGAAGCATTTGTATAATTTTTTCTATTCGGCTCATTTATGCTTTTTTTTAACCCCTAATCAAAGTATATTTGCAACGTGAAATGTTACCTATCATTGAAGATTGGTGGCTATTTTTCAATTACAACTTTACTATTATGAAAATATTAGTTTGCATCAGTAAAACGCCAGACACTACTGCAAAAATAGCTTTCGCAGATAACAATACGAAATTTGCTTCAGATGGCGTACAGTGGATTATTAATCCATATGACGAATGGTATTCTTTAGTTAGGGCTATTGAATTAAAAGAAGCGGATCCTACTATTTCCATTCACTTGATTAATGTTGGAGGGCCAGAAAGTGAACCGATCATCAGAAAAGCACTGGCTTTAGGGGGCGATGAAGCTATAAGAATTAATTGTGATAGCAACGATAGTTTTAATGTTGCTTCACAAATTGCCAATGTGGCAAAACAAGGAAATTACGACCTAATTTTTACCGGAAAAGAAACCATTGATTTCAACGGATCTTCTATTGGAGGGATGTTAGCCGAATTACTTGACTTACCATTTGTTTCTCATGTTACAAAATTCAACATAGAAACAAATATGGCAGTTATTATAAGAGAAATTGATGGTGGCGAAGAAACAAATAAAGCAGCAATGCCATTAGTTATTAGTTGTCAGAAAGGTATGGCAGAGCAAAGAATTCCAAATATGAAGGGAATTATGGGCGCCAGAACAAAGCCTTTAAAAGTACTAGATCCTGTAGATGTGGTCAGCTTAACAAGTATTGTTTCCTTTGATTTACCCCCAGCAAAAGCCGGAGTGAAATTAGTATCTCCGGAAAATCCAGAAGAGTTAGTGAGGTTATTGCATGAAGAGGCCAAAGCCATTTAGACACTATTTTATTTATTATTAAGAAACGATATCAATATGAGTGTATTAGTATTTATAGATCAAGCAGAAGGGCATATTAAGAAATCTTCTTTTGAAGCAGCTAGTTATGGCGCAAAAACTGCCGAGTTATCTGGAACTTTTGCGGAAGCAATTGTAATTGGCCAAATGAAAGACGACCTAAGTGAATTAGGTAAATATGGCATTAAAAAAGTACATGCAATTTCCAACGAAGCGCTAAACAATTTCGATTCGAAAGTATATACAACCTTAATTCAGCAATTGGTTGAATCAACCAATGCTAACACAGTCATCTTTTCAAACAATACTTCAGGAAAATCTATTGCCCCACGCTTGAGTATCAGAATGAAGGCTGGATTGGTATCTGGAGCTGTTGCTTTGCCAGATATTACTAGTGGTTTTATAATTAAAAAAAGTGTATTTAGTGGAAAAGCATTTGCCAATATAAAAATTCACACAGAAAAGAAAATAATTACCTTAAACCCAAACGCGTTTAACATCATTAAAGGAAATGGCGTTGCTGAAATAGTTGAATTCACTACTACCCTTCCTGCCTATTCTATTGAAGTTACAGAAACCAATAAAATTGTTGGTGATGTTCCATTGAGTGAAGCAGATATTGTAATTAGTGGAGGACGAGGATTAAAAGGGCCAGAAAACTGGGGATTGGTAACCGATTTAGCAAAATTATTAGGAGCTGCGACAGCCTGTAGCAGACCAGTTGCTGATATTCATTGGCGTCCTCATCATGAACATGTGGGTCAAACAGGATTAGCCATTGCCCCTAATTTATATATTGCCATTGGAATATCAGGTGCAATACAGCATTTAGCGGGTGTTAACAGGAGTAAAACAATAGTTGTAATCAATAAAGACCCTGAAGCACCCTTCTTCAAAGCCGCTGATTATGGTATAGTTGGAGATGCATTTGAAGTGGTGCCAAAGATCATAGAATCAATCAAAAAAATGAAATCTTTGTCATAATGATATATAACATAAAAAATCAGCGCTTTTCATTATAAGTAGGAAGGCTTAATTTTTTTATATTTGTATCCGAGTATAAACACTGATCAAATACATGAAAAAAATAGAATTGGAAATTGTAGCCCTTTCTCATAGCATTACGCAAACACATTCGTATGCAGTAGTATTAGGTGAAATTAATGGACTTAGGCGTCTTCCAATTGTTATTGGCGGATTTGAAGCACAGGCTATAGCTGTTGCACTCGAAAGGATGAACACCACCCGTCCCCTTACACATGACCTTATGAAAAATTTCATGATGGCCTTTAATATCGAGCTACATGAAATAATAATAAATGATTTACAAGAAGGTATCTTTTTCACAAAATTAGTATGTAGCTCTGCAAATGATACAGTAGAAATAGACTCTAGGACTTCAGATGCATTAGCCCTAGCCGTTAGATTTGGATGCCCTATTTACACATACGAAAACGTACTTTCAAATGCAGACACTTATGCTGAAAGTAATCAAAAAGAAATAGAAACATCTTCCGTAACAAGCGAGATAGGTAAAGGCAAAGACGATTTACAATCAATGAATACATCAGATTTAAAAACAATGCTAAACGATGTACTCGAACAAGAAGATTATATTAAAGCTATTTCCATCAGAGATGAATTGAAAAGCAGGGGTCAAGAATAACGACAATTACTGTTTATATTTCAACTAAAATAATCAAACTACATGATTTCTTTTCCCAATGGCAAGATAAATATTGGATTGTCTGTAATAGGGAAAAGAACAGATGGTTATCATGATCTCGAATCGATTTTTTATCCTATTAACGTTAAGGATTCATTAGAAATAATAACATCAAATTTAGATCAACTAGAAATTTCATTTACTAGTTCGGGATTGGAAATTGACGGGAACGAATCAAACAATCTATGCATTAAAGCATATAAACTATTAAAAAAGGATTTCCCCTCACTGCCTCATATTAAAATGCATTTACACAAAGCGATTCCTATAGGCGCCGGACTTGGTGGGGGTTCTGCCAATGGAACAGCGGTATTAAAAATACTTATTGAGAAATTTGGAATCAGTATAAATAATGAAATGCTTCTACACTATGCTTTACAGCTAGGGAGCGATTGCCCCTTTTTTATAAACAACACTCCAAGTTTGGCAACTGGAAGAGGTGAAATACTAAAACCAATCAATCTTGATTTATCTGCCTATAATATATTCATTATCAATCCAGGTATTCATATAAATACAGCCTGGGCATTTTCAAAACTAAAACCAGACTCCTCTGTTACTAATTTAAATAATATCATTTCAATACCCATAGATAACTGGAAAGAATTAATACGGAACGACTTCGAAATTGCTATTTTCAATTCTTTCCCTGTGTTGGAATTAATAAAATCTTCATTGTACAAAGCAGGTGCACTATATGCATCTATGAGTGGTAGCGGAAGCACTTTGTATGGAATTTTCGAAAAATCAAATAAACCTACTTTTGATTTTCCTGCAACGTATTTTTGCAAATGGAATTAAGTAATTATATTTGATGATCGAAACAGCCACAACGATATTTTATTTTCTTCAAACTAACCTTGATTTACTCAATCATCGAAGTGTTTAAATAATGCGCCCCTCTTCTCTTGAGGGAATATTCCTGTTTACCTATTTTTAAAAAATCAATCCCAATACAATGTATTCAAAGAGCAATTTTTCCCCTAATACCCAATATTTTCTTGACTTAGAAAATAAATACGGCGCACACAATTATCATCCATTACCAGTAGTATTAAAAAAAGGAGCTGGTGTTTTTTTATGGGATGTTGACGATAAGCGTTATTACGATTTCTTAAGTGGTTATTCAGCCGTCAATCATGGCCATTGCCATCCTAAAATAATAGAAGCATTACAATCTCAAGCAGAAATACTCACCCTAACTTCCAGAGCATTTCATAATAATTTATTAGGTGAATACGAACAATACATCACACAATATTTTGGATACGACAAGGTTTTACCAATGAATACAGGAGTTGAAGGAGGTGAAACAGCCATCAAATTAGCCCGAAAATGGGGATATGAAGTAAAGGGTATTGAGTCAAATAAAGCAAAGATACTTTTTGCAGAAGGGAACTTTTGGGGAAGAACCATGGCAGCGATATCCTCCTCTACCGATCCTAGTAGTTATACAAATTTTGGCCCTTACATGCCAGGATTTGAAGTAATTCCATACAATGATTTAATAGCCTTAGAAAAATCGTTTCAAGATAAAAATGTGGCAGCTTTTATGTTTGAACCAATTCAAGGAGAAGCAGGCATTATAATTCCAGATGAAGGATATTTAACCGGCATTAGAGAATTGTGCAGCAAATACAATGTATTAATGATTGCAGATGAAATTCAAACAGGGTTAGCTCGCACTGGCAAAATGTTGGCCTGTGATTATGAAAATGTAAAACCTGATATTTTAATTTTAGGAAAAGCATTGAGCGGAGGCACACTTCCAATAAGCGCGGTATTGTGCAATGATGAAATCATGCTTACCATAAAGCCAGGAGAACATGGAAGCACTTATGGAGGGAACCCATTGGCCTGTAAAGTAGCAATCACTTCACTCCAAATATTAAAAGAAGAAAAATTATCCGAAAATGCCGCAGCCATGGGAATACTTTTCAGAGAAGGAATAGAGAAAATTAATTCTCCGCTTATTTCATGTGTGCGTGGCCGTGGTCTATTAAATGCAATAGTAATAAGCCATCAAAATACAGATGCAGCATGGGATTTATGTTTATTGTTGAAAGAAAATGGATTACTTGCAAAGCCAACACATGGTGATAAAATAAGATTTGCACCTCCATTAATTATCAATGAAATTCAAATAAAAGACTGTATCTCTATCATCGAAAAAACATTACCCACCTTACAATCATAAATATGGACACACATCTTCATCATGATCATTTAGAAAGTCATCTAAAAAGTTCTGAATTACTAAGAGATATTGTTATTGGAATGAGTGACGGCCTAACAGTACCTTTTGCATTAGCTGCAGGATTGAGTGGTGCAGTAGATAGCAGCAATATTGTTGTCATTGCTGGGATAGCCGAGATTGCGGCAGGAAGTATTGCCATGGGACTTGGTGGTTATTTAGCCGGCAAAACAGAAATGGATCATTATGCCAGCGAATTGAGGCGAGAATATGATGAAGTTGAAAATTTGCCACATAAAGAAATTGAAGAAACAAAAGAATTTTTTGCCAGCATTGGGTTAAGTGAAGAATTACAAGAAAAAGCAACTATTGAAATTGCAAAAGATAAAAACAGATGGGTAGATTTTATGATGAAATATGAATCAGGATTAGAAAAGCCAGATCCAAAAAGAGCTACCAAAAGTGCTTTAAATATTGGGTTATCATACGTAGCAGGAGGCATCATTCCACTTAGTCCATATTTCTTTATCAATGATGCTGCAGAAGCTTTGCAATATTCTGTAGTAGCCACATTGTGTTGTTTATTTGCTTTTGGTTTTATAAAAAGCAAAGTAACAGGCATTAATCCATGGATGGGCGCTACGAGAGTAATGATGATTGGCGCATTGGCTGCTGCTGCTGCTTTTGGAGTTGCAAAATTATTAACACATTAAATTACTATTATGTAATAATTTGATGTTTTTTATCAGTAGAAATATTTTCCATCGTCCAGGTTATCTTCTTAACAAAATTTGTTTTTCGCTCCTTACAATCAACCTTATCGCAAATGGAACAAGAGAAATCCATGCAACCATCGGAGTGAACAAAAAGTTCAACGGATTGACCAAATTCGTTTCTGACTAGATCAGACAATGCATCAATTTCCTTGTGTGCTTCATGCACATTAAAATACCATGGAACAGTAAGGTGACAATCAAGATGAATAGTGGTACCATACTTAATAATTCTGAGATTGTGTAAATCTACCCAGTTGACTCCCCTCTTTTTATTCAAGGTGTCAACCATTTTTTCTAATAATTTCTCATCAGCCTCATCCATTATTCCTGCGATAGAACTTCTCACAATATTAAACCCAGTATATAAAATTATTAATGCAAATAAAATAGCCACTGCACTATCCAACCAAATAATATTTGTAACCAAAATCAAAACCAATCCTATACAAATGCCCAGTGTTGTGTAAGTATCTGCAATTAAATGCCTTCCTCCTGCAATCAATGCCAAAGAATTATTTTTTGAACCAGCTTTCACACAAATTCTTCCAGCAACGTAATTAATAATTGCGGTGAACAAAATCAAATAGATTCCATAATCTAATTGATGAATGGTATGATTTACAAAAATATTAGATACTGATTTATATATAATCATTAACCCGGCAAGAGCAATAAGTACCCCTTCAATTGCAGAAGAAATGAATTCAACTTTTCCATGTCCATATGGATGATCCGTATCCTTTGGTTTTCCAGAAATAAATAAACTATATAGTCCAATTAAACCTGCTATAACATTAACAATACTTTCTAATGCATCGGTTAAAATAGCTACTGAATGAGTAAGATACCAAGCGAGGATTTTAATAAGAAAAAGGGAAATCGATACAAAGGTGATGTATTTTTGAATTTTAAAATTTTGAGCAGCTGTATTCAAAATTATTTATTGAAATGAATGAAAAATAAAAGAACCTTTACCTATTCTCTCATTTAGTAAAGATACATATATCCCTTTATTCCAAAAAAACATATATTATTTATATTAATACTTTTCTAACTTTACTTGTCTTATTTTTGCAAAAATAAAATCTATTATGAATTTCCAACTTTCAGAAGAACATTTAATGATACAAAAAGCAGCACGTGATTTTGCTCAAAATGAATGTTTGCCTGGTGTTATTGAAAGAGATGAAAATCAACAATTTCCAAAAGAGCAAATTGAAAAATTAGCTGACCTTGGATTTATGGGTATGATGGTGAAGCCGGAATATGGAGGAAGTGGCATGGATACAATAAGTTACGTTTTGGCAATAGAAGAAATTAGTAAAATTGATGCGAGTGTTAGTGTATGCATGAGCGTTAATAACAGCCTTGTTTGTTATGGGCTGCAGGAATATTGCAATGAAGAACAAAAACAAAAATATTTAACTCCATTAGCACAAGGAAAAAAAGATGGAGAACTGTATATCGGAGCTTTTTTACTAAGTGAGCCAGAGGCCGGAAGTGACGCTACTTCACAAAGAACCACCGCAGAAGACAAGGGTGATTACTACTTACTAAATGGAACTAAAAATTGGATTACTAATGGCAATAGTGCTAGTGTGTATCTGGTAATTGCACAAACAGATCCAAGCAAGGGCAGCAAAGGTATTAATGCTTTTATTGTTGAAAAAAATTGGCCTGGTGTGATTGTGGGGGCTAAAGAAAATAAATTAGGCATTCGAGGAAGCGATACCCACACTATCTTATTTAATGATGTTAAAGTTCCAAAAGAAAACAGAATAGGTGAAGATGGTTTTGGCTTTAAATTTGCCATGAAAACTTTAGCTGGAGGACGAATTGGGATAGCGTCTCAAGCATTAGGAATTGCCAGTGGTGCATATGAATTATCATTAGCTTACAGTAAACAGCGCAAAGCTTTCGGAACAGAAATCATGAACCATCAGATCATTCAATTTAAATTAGCCGACATGGCTACAAAAATAGAATCTGCGAGACTTTTATGTTTAAAGGCTGCCTGGGAAAAAGATAATAAAATTGATTACGCATTATCTAGCTCTATGGCGAAAGTTTTTAGTAGTGAAACTGCAATGTGGACCGCTACTGAAGCGGTACAAATCCATGGTGGCTATGGATTTGTAAAAGAATATCATGTAGAAAGAATGATGAGAGATGCAAAGATTACACAGATATATGAAGGCACCAGCGAAGTGCAACGAATTGTCATTAGCAGAACAATTTTAAAATAACATTTTATTTATACTACTTTTAATCCATGATGCGATAACCATCATGGATTTTTTATTTTAATTTTACACCATGCCATTCAATTTAGAAAAATACACATCAATAAAAAACGAATTACCTTCTACTAAAATTAACATCGTTGCGGTTTCAAAAACAAAATCTGTTGAAGACATTCAAGAAGCTTACGATGCTGGAATACGTGATTTTGGAGAAAATTACGTCCAAGAACTTATTGGGAAATATGAAATGCTTCCAAAAGATATCAGGTGGCATTTTATTGGGCATCTCCAATCTAACAAAGTAAAATACATAGCTCCATTTATACATCTGATTCATGGTGTTGATAGCGAAAAACTACTTTTAGAAATTAATAAACAGGCAAAAAAAAATCAAAAGAAAATAAACTGCTTACTTCAAGTGTATATTGCTAGTGAAGAAACAAAATTCGGCTTTGATAAAACCGAATTAGAACTATTAATCACAAATTACTTTTCACTAAAAAAAAGTGAAGCTCTTAAAAATATAAACATCTTAGGTCTTATGGGTATGGCAAGCTTTACTGATGACTTATCTATTGTCGAATCTGAATTTTCGTATCTAAAAACCATTTACGATACAACCCGAAATTTTTCAACAACTAATTTCAATCTTTCGATCTTAAGTATGGGTATGAGCAGTGATTACCAAATTGCAATCAAGCATGGTAGTAATATGATTAGAATTGGTAGCCTCTTGTTTGGGGAAAGACATTAAAAAACATAAAATTTATCCTACTACAAAAAAACATCTTCCATTAGGAAATAATCTATATTCGGGTTTAAGGTTATCGACAAAATATCAAATTGAATTCTATCCCATTCCGGATTTTCTAATAAATAACGCTCCGCCCCATTTATAACAAATTGGAGCTTTGACTTTGTTACGGCTTCCTCCGGATATCCATGAATGTTATTGGTTTTTGTTTTCACTTCAATAAAATGTAATATTCCCATTCTTTTCGCAATGATATCTATTTCCCAATTTCCACTTCTCCAGTTTTTATCTAGTATTTTATAGCCTTTTTTCACAAAAAAAGCAACAGCTAACCGCTCCCCCATTTGTCCAATTTTATTATGTTTAGCCATAACTCAAGCTATAAAAATAGTTTATTAACAACATGAGGATAAAAGCATAATATGAGAATGAAAAAACATACCTTATAATTACCTATTTTTGCTTCAAATATTTATAAAAATGAAACAACGTAACCTAAACTATATCATATCTGGTGTATTAATATTGTTTGCAGCTATCCTGAAAGTAGCTACTTTCCCTAATAGTTTTAATCCTATTATTGCCATTTCATTATTCTCTGGCGTAATTATTAAAGATAAAAAATTCGCTTTTGCAATACCACTTTTAGCCATGTTTACATCCGACATTATGCTTGAAGTTTTTAATATTACTTCAGGATTTTACGGAATGAGTCAAGTAGGCAATTATGCCTCTTTATTATTTATTACAGTACTAGGTTTCACAATGAAAAAATCTTCAATCGTTCATATTGGAGGGTACACTATTTTATCTTCGATTATATTTTTCTTTTTAAGCAACACGAATTGTTTCTTTTTTGATAATGCCAATTATTATGGTTCCGGAATAAGTGGCTGGACTAATTGTTTAATCGCGGGAATACCTTTTGTAAAAAACGGAATGATTACAGATTTATTTTTTAGTGCGGTTCTTTTCGGAAGTTATATTCTATTTGTAAAGAGCAATCAAAAACGTATAATTGCAGGTTAACTAATTAATGACAATATTTATTCAAGAGTTCTATATAATATTGCCTATCAATCATTTCTCCTCCCATTTTCAACAAATGATCTGTTTTCATTTGACAATCTATTAATTGGACTCCTTCGTTGGATAATTGTGCTACTAGTTTTATCAATGCAAATTTACTCGCATTGGAAACTAATGAGAACATACTTTCACCATAGAACACTTTTCCAATCTTTACACCATATAGTCCTCCAACCAATTTACCATTCATCCATGTTTCTGCACTAAGCGCAAATCCCTTTTTATACAATTGCGAATAGCTATCAATAATATCTTCATTAATCCAAGTACCATTGCCATCTTTTCTTGAAATTGTCTGGCATTGTTTTATCACTTGACTAAAACACTCATTTTTAGTAAATTGAAATTTTGGCTGACGTAAAAGCTGCTGCATGCTTTTGCTAACTTTTATTTTTTTAGGGAATAATACACAACGAGGGTCAGGCGACCACCACAAAATTGGATCCATTTCATTATACCATGGGAAGATTCCATTTTTATACGCGAAAATTAGCCTTTCTTCTGAGAGATCCCCACCTATGGCTAACAAACCATCTTCATCTGCTACATCTACTGAAGGGAATTCAATCTTTTCATCTAAAACATAATACATCTTTCAGCAAAATTAATTTTCATCCAAAAAGCCCCATTGAATTCGTAAATCACTTAACTCTTTTCCAAGCATCTGCGGCTGATTATAATGCCCTGCATTTTGTTTCTGACGAAAAGCTTCATACACACTAACTGCACAGGCAACAGATATATTTAGTGACTTTATTATGCCCACTTGAGGAATTATGAAATTACCATCAGCCAAGCTAATCAATTCTTCACTTACGCCACCATGTTCATTTCCAAAAACAAGCGCTACTGATTCTGTTAAATTTAATTCATATAAGCCAACTGCATCTGAACTTAAATGCGTTGTATAAACTTTATTATATTTTTTTCTAAGTGCTTCAAAGCAAGCTGCGACATCTGTAAACTGATAAATAGTAAGCCACTTAGACGCACTCGAACTACTTTTAGTTCCCCATTTTTTATGTTTAGGAATAACCGTATTTAGAATATAAATCTCCTGAATTCCCACTGCATCGCAAGTTCTCATGACCGCAGAAATGTTATGAGGATCAGCCACATTTTCCAATACAACGGTTATATTAAACTGTCGCTTACTTAATACATCATTCAATCTGTCTATACGTTCTGGTGTCATAATTGCGAAAATCGGATAAATGTTTTGATAAAGATCAAAGAATAAAATATTTTTTACAAACCCTAATGTTTTACTACATTTATCAAAATTATACTTTTATGAACAAATCAGTTATTGTATTAATAGGGCTTATATGCTTACAATCCTGTAATAACAAAAAAGAAACTACCCAGATGCCTGATGTAGTAGCAATGAATATAGATACGGCTGTTAGCCCCTCAAAAGATTTCTTTGAGTATGCGAACGGCAATTGGATTAAGCAAAATCCTATTCCAGGAGAACAATCAAGTTGGGGTATTGCAAATCTAGTTATTGAAGAAAATTTAAAACGCTTAAGAGAAATTAGCGAAAAAGCAGCAACCATAAAAGACAATCCCGGAAGCAGTAATCAAAAAATTGGAGACTTTTGGAGTGTAGCCATGGATACCAATAAAATTGAGCAAGAAGGATTAAAACCAATTCAATTATTGCTGGATAAAATAAATACAATCACTGATATCAATTCACTCATTAACATTGTTGCGGAATTAAAAAAAACAGGATCTTCAACTTTGTTTAATGACGGTGTTGGCCAGGATGCAAAAAATAGCGAAGTCATGTCCTATCAATTATCACAAGGTGGAATTGGATTGCCGGATAGAGAATACTATTTTAAAAATGATTCCACCACTATTGACATTCGCAATAAATACCTAGAATACATCTCATCAATATTAACAATGGCCGGGGAAAACCCAATGAATGCTAAAATTGTCGCGAAAAATATCTTGCAATTAGAAACAAAACTAGCCGCGGCATCCAGGAAAATTGAAGACTTAAGAGATCCTTATAAAAATTACAATAAACTATCCATTTCCGATTTAAATAAATTATCGGATAATATTAATTGGACTAACTACTTACAGATTATAGGTGTTAAAACTAAAGATTCAGTGATCGTAGGTCAACCCGAATTCTTCAAAGCTTTAAATACCATTTTAAAAACTACTCCCATTCAGGTATGGAAAAATTACGTGCGATTTAATTTAGTAAGCGATATGGCAGCTGTTCTTCCTGATGCCTATGGGGTAGCATCATTTGATTTCAATAAATTATTCAGTGGAGCAAAGACAAGAAAACCTCGCTGGAAGAGAATGATACAAATGGAAGAAGATGCTATGGGGGAAATGCTAGGCCAGCTGTATGTTAAAGAATTTTTTAACGAAACGGCTAAAAACAGATACACTAAAATGGTGGGTGCAATTAAAGATGCCTTAAAAGACAGAATCAGTAAATTATCATGGATGAGTGATAGCACTAAAAACAAGGCTTTCACTAAATTAGCGACTATCAAAAGTAAAGTTGGATACCCGGATAAATGGAAAGATTTTTCTACTATGCAAATTGGTAGAGAAAGTCTAGCTAAAAACTATATGAATTCAAGACTTTGGTGGCACAATTATGAATATAGCAAATTAGGGAATCCTGTAAACAGGGATGAGTGGGATATGTATCCTCAAACTTACAATGCTTATTACAATCCAAGCAACAATGAAATTGTATTACCAGCTGGAATATTTACGGTGCCAGGCTACAGAGATGAAGATTTAGATGACGCTGTTGTATATGGATATGGTGGTGCAAGTACAATTGGACACGAAATTACACATGGCTTTGATGATGAAGGTCGTCAATTTGATGAGAAAGGAAACTTAGTCAGTTGGTGGTTAAAGTCTGACGAAATTGCATTTAACAAAAGAGCGGATGTAATGATTAATCAGTTTAATGAATTTGAACCAGTAAAAGGTTATCATATTAATGGCAAAGCAACACTTGGAGAAAATATTGCAGATCTTGGGGGTATTCTTTTAGGCATAGAAGCATTCAAGAAAACTACTCAATTTAAAGAAAACAAACAAATTGCCGGTCTTACTCCTATGCAACGTTATTTCTTAGGCTACGCATTAGGATGGCTAGGACATACAAGAGAAGAGCAATTAAAAAACAGACTAATGACAGATGTTCACTCTCCTGCTAAGTACAGAGTTAATGGACCTTTTGCAGATGTTGATGAATTTTATTCAACTTTCAATATCATGCCAGGGGCACCAATGTATAGACCGGATAGTTTACGAGTAAGAATTTGGTAATTGAAATAACAATTAAAAAAAGTCAATACTTAGTATTGACTTTTTTTTTTAGAATGAAACTGATTCTATACCAAGACCATGGAATTCATTGTAAATTATCTTTCCAAAATCAAACCGATTAGCAATGGCAATATCTTCTGATAGTAACATCGGGCCATCCATATCAACATAGTCAATCATAGGTGCTAATTGAGCAATAGCGGCAGACCCTATAGAAGATTCGTTCATGCATCCTATCATTATTTTCATATTTAACGACTTAGCTTTTTCAATCATTCTTCTAGCAGGAGTCATACCGCTGCATTTCGTTAATTTAATATTAACACCATGAAAGTGCTGATGACATTTTTCAATATCAGACTCTTTTACACATGCTTCATCTGCCAAAATGGGAAGTGTTGAATTTTCGAAAAGAACTTTCATTCCATCCCAATTATCTTTGGCTAATGGTTGTTCAATGAATTCAACACCTAAATCTTTTAACAAAGGAATTTTGTGAAGTGCTGCTTCCAGATCCCAAGCTGCATTTGCATCAACTCTAAATATAGCATTGGTTTCTTTTCTTAGTAATGCCACTGTATCAATATCATTTTCAAAGCCTACTTTTATTTTATAGATTGGCCAGGGTTGTTCATTCATTTTCTGAACCATATTTTCAATACTATCGATACCTATTGTAAAATCGGTTAAAGGGGCTGCATCTAGATTCAAATTCCATAAGCTATGCAATTGCTTTTTTTTCATTTTACCATAGATATCCCAACCTGCCATATCCAATGCACAAACCAGAAATGAATTATCTGGAAACAAGTGATGCAGATAATGCCAATATCTTTCAGGATCGGAGAATGCAAACTTTTCTAGCATTGGTCTTTTGCTTTCTAAATCCGATTGCATTTTATCAACAGGTATGTTGTAATAACTTATTGCGGGGGCTTCTCCATAACCTTTTATACCAAAATAATCCAATTCAACAACAAAAGTTGGTTGATGGGTTTTAGTTCCTTTAGAAATAGTAAAAGGATGTTTAAATGGGAGGTTAAATATTTTATAGTTGACTTTCATTAATTAGATTATGTTAAGCAAATTAAAGAATAATAAAAGAATAGATTTAAATTTCTGCATTTTTACAATCTGCCTTATATTTGCACAAATAATGTCAACATGGAAAAAACTAAAAAATCTACCGCAATTTATTGGGTGTTGTTTCTTGCCTCTATAGCTGCATTTTTTGGAGTTTACACAATTGGAGGTGGATATTGTTCAATGGTATTACCTTTTAATGTCACTTTATTTGCTATGGCAATGGACTTAATGTAATTATTAAAAAATAAAAATAAGCCCATGATCTAAAATCATGGGCTTATTTTTTTGTATCATTAGCCTAATTACTTTTTACAATCAGAAACAATTGATTAAAATAAATTAAACTCTTTACTTTGTCTTTCTTTTTGTTTTTGAAGTAGCTTTTACAACTGGCTTAGCTTTTGATTTTACAACTGTTTTTATTATCCCCTTTTTTGCAATTTTAACTGGCGCCTTTACTATAACTGTAGCTTTTTTTGCAACAGCAACTTTAACCTTTTCAACAGTTTTTGTCAACGATTTTTTTACTTCCTTTTTCAAAATTTCTTTAACAGGCGTTTTTACAGCGGCACCCTTAGGCTGCTTTGATGCTGGGATAGGCTTTTCAGGACCTTTCTTAAGCACAACAGTGTAAGGAACTACTGGTTTAAGATTCTTTTTTCCAATATTTTTGATCGCAAGATCAATAGCTTTTTTTAACTCTTCATAAGTTGGCTTTACAACCAAAATACCATTTACAAAAAAGGTAGGTACATCTTTAACTCCTCTATCAATACCTTCTTTAAGATCACCTTGCACCTGCCAACCATAGGTAGCATTTACTAATTCATCTAAAAATTTCTTATTCTTAACACCAGCTTCTTTTGAATGTAATTTTAAGCTTGTAGTTCCAAGGTTTCTTCTATTGGCAAATAGGATATTATGCATTTCCCAAAACTTACCTTCCTGAGCAGTTGCAACAGCCGCTTCGCCAGCTTTTAAACTTCTTTGATGAATTTTGGTAAGTGGAAAATGACGGAAATTAAATCTTATTTTGCCATCATATTCTTGTAATAATTGCTTTACAAATTCATTTGCTTTAGCACATATTTCACTTTCATATTCGCCGAATTCCTCTAAAGTAACCTCCGCTTTTGGATTGCCTACAAACACATCCCTTGGTTCAATAATTTCTACAACTTCTTTCTTAAATGCCATTTTCTTTCTTATTTTTTGATTTCTATATTTGGTTTAACAGTATATACTAATTATTGTTCTAAAAACATAAAAAATAATAGTATTCGGCTGAAGATAGTAAATTTTATTTTCTATACTTAACTTTTTGAAACTTTTTGAACAAAAAAATTTATAATTATTTGATTTTCAATATGTTAGCAAGGTTAATTTTTTGTTATTACGCTATTTTATTGACTGAAATTTCATTCCTAAAAACAACTACCCCATCAAAAACATCTACTAATACTGGAAGGGTTTTATTGATATCACCGGCTAAAATTTTCTTACTTAATTGGTTTATTATCTGTTTTTGAATTAATCGTTTTAGCGGCCTAGCTCCAAATTGAGGATCAAATCCATTTTCTGCGAGATAATCAAGTGCATAATCACTAAATATAATATTTATTTCATTTTTAGAGACCAATTGCCTTAAAAGCTCCAGTTGCAAACTGATTATATTTTTAATGTCTTTTTTTAACAACGGCTGGAACATGATTATTTCATCTATCCTATTTAAAAACTCAGGCTTTATTAATTGCTTTAAGAGATTTACAACTTCTATTTTAGTATTTTCAACAATTTCATGAATATTATCTTCATCAACCTTTTTGAAATTAGATTGAATAATTTCACTTCCCATATTACTAGTCATTATGATAATTGTATTTTTGAAATTCACAACCCGGCCTTTATTATCAGTTAACCTTCCTTCATCTAACACTTGTAATAAAATATTAAAAACATCTGGGTGTGCTTTTTCTATTTCATCAAACAATACCACCGAATATGGTTTTCTTCTCACCGCTTCCGTTAGTTGACCACCTTCTTCATAACCAATATACCCTGGAGGAGCTCCAACCAATCTGCTGACAGCATGCTTTTCTTGATATTCACTCATGTCTATCCTAGTCATCATACTATCATCATCAAAAAGATAATCGGCTAATGCCTTGGCTAATTCAGTTTTACCCACTCCTGTGGTACCTAAGAAAATAAATGATCCAATTGGTCTACGAGCATCTTGAAGTCCTGCCCTACTGCGCCTTATTGCATCCGAAACAGCTTCGATTGCTTCTTCTTGCCCTACCACTCTTTTGTGTAATTCATCTTCAAGACGCAATAACTTCTCTCTATCCGACTGCATCATTTTAGACACGGGTATTCTGGTAGTCTTAGCAACACTTTCTGCAATATCTTCTGCGTCCACTTCTTCTTTCAGCAATCTTTTTTCAGACAATTCATCTAATTGGCCGGTAAGTAAAACAATTAATTCTTCTTGCTCTTTAATTTTTCCATATCTAATTTCTGCCACCTTTCCATAATCCCCATGACGCTCGGCTTGTTCTGCTTCTTGTTTTAATTCTTCAATGGAAGCCTTGCCATTTTGAATTTTTTCTACGATTTCTTTCTCCTGTTTCCACTTTGATCTATAAGTATCCCTTTCCACTGATAAATTGGCAATTTCGGTATTTAATTCTTTTAATTTCGATTCATCCTTTTCTCTCTTAATGGCTTCTCTTTCAATTTCCAATTGACGTATTTGCCTTTCCAGCTTATCTAAATCTTCTGGCATAGAATTCATTTCCAAACGTAGTTTAGCAGCACTTTCATCAATTAAATCAATGGCCTTATCTGGAAGAAATCTATCTGTAATATACCGATGTGATAATTCAACCGCAGATATAATAGCTTCATCTTTTATTCTAACGTGATGATACGTTTCATACTTGTCTTTAATTCCCCGTAAAATCGAAATGGCATCCTCGATGGAAGGCTCATCTATGATAACCTTTTGAAATCTTCGTTCCAATGCTTTATCTTTTTCAAAATATTTTTGATATTCATTCAATGTAGTTGCTCCAATTGCCCTTAATTCACCTCTAGCTAAAGCTGGCTTTAATATATTAGCGGCATCCATCGCCCCATCACCACCACCAGCACCTACCAAAGTATGTATTTCATCAATAAACAAAATTATTTCGCCATCACTACCTGTAACTTCCTTAACAACTGATTTTAATCTTTCTTCAAATTCTCCTTTATATTTTGCTCCAGCAATTAACTGGCCCATATCTAATGCATAAATAATTTTTGATTTTAAATTCTCAGGAACATCTCCATTAACGATTCTCATGGCCAATCCTTCTGCAATAGCTGTCTTCCCTACTCCCGGCTCACCAACCAGGATTGGATTGTTTTTTGTTCTTCTACTTAGTATATGTAACGTTCTTCTGATTTCTTCATCTCTTCCAATTACAGGATCTAATTTCCCTACTCGAGCCAACTCTATCAAATTTTTGGCGTACTTATTTAATGAATTAAAAGTAGTTTCCTGGGTTTGATCATTAACCGTAGACCCTTTCCTCAATTCATTAATGGCCAGTATTAAACCTTTTTCAGCTAACCCTGCATCTTTTAAAATATTTGCCACCGCATCTTTACCTTGCAAAATGGCCAATAACAAATGTTCAGGCGTAACGAATTCATCTTTAAATTGCTTCAAAACAGCATTCGCTCTTAATAATACAGCATTGGCTTCTCTACCTAATGCTTGTGCGGGCTCCGAAGAAGTCTGTGGTAATTTATTTAAAAAGTCTTGTAGCTTTGATTCTACCAAATGAATGGCTACGTTATTCTTTTTTAATAAATAACTTATTGGAGAGTCTTCTAATTGAAGCAAAGATTTTAATAAATGCTCCGTTTCAATATTTGGATTTTTTTGGTTAAAAGCAATTTGCTGAGCTGATTGAATTACCTCAGATGCTTTAATTGTAAAATTATTTAGATTCATACATTTAGTGTTTGATATATTATCATCAAACGTTTGTCCAATTATAAATTCATGCGATTATGACATACTTTTTAAAAATTTTATGCCTTAGTTTCAGTTGCAGATAACTAATCCTGCTATAATTTCATTAAACCTGATGAAGAAAATCATAGTTTTGTAGCTTTAACTAATATCTTTTATGATAAATAAAATAACCATCGCATTCTTAATATTTGTTTCACTTCATTCCTTTGGTCAACAGAAAAGTACATTTTTTAAAGGTATGTATATACAATGGGGTTATAACACGGAGTGGTATACGAAAAGTAATATTCATTTTAAACTTGGAAATGGCAGTGATTTTACAATCCATCATGTAGTTGCATCAGACAAACCCGATTTTGATGCCATAATAAAAAAGCCAGTAGAAATATCTATCCCTCAATATAATTACCGCATTGGTTTTTATCTTAACGAAAAGAAAAGTCAATCAGTTGAGATTAATTTCGATCATGCAAAATATGTTGTTACTGATTTTCAAAAAGCACACATTACTGGAACCATAGATGGGGAATACGTAAATGGTGACAGTATATTAAATCCTGAAACTTTTTTACACTTAGAGCATACTGATGGAGCTAATTGGCTACACATTAATTATGTTCGACAAAAAACAATATTACACAAGAAGCTATCCTCCCTTCCTTTGTTAAATTATATTTACAAAGCAGGGGCTGGCATAAATATACCTAGAACAGATTTTACCTGGCGGGGCGATCGATTAAATAACTATTTTCATATTGCCGGCTACAATATTAGCGTAGAAGCAGGCGCCAGGATTTACCCATGCAAACATCTATTCATAGAAGCTACAGGAAAAACCGGTTTCGTTCAATACATAAATGCATTGGCTAATACTACACAAATGAAAAATAGCAGGGTTAAACATAACTTTGAATATTTTGAATTAATTGGTTTAGTTGGATACGATATCACTTTTTAAACTATCAATATGTACGAAAATAAAAGACAACAATTAGCAACAACACAAGAATACAGAAAAAGAAAAAAGAAAAATGCTATTCTTGCCTTTGTTGTTATGGGATCTAGTTTATTGATAGGTGTATTTGGATATAAAATAACCGTACCAGAATTTGACTGGTATGATAGCCTATTGAATGCCTCCATGATATTAAGTGGAATGGGGCCTGTTATTGATGCTAAAATAACACTCACTAATGAAGCAAAAGTATTCGCTTCATTTTATGCGCTATTCAGCGGGATAACTTTTTTATCAACTTTCGGTATATTGATTGCGCCGATCATACATCGCTTTTTTCACAAACTTCACGTAGAGAGTGATGAAATATAATTATTGATATTACTTATTGATGAACAGAGAAAAACATTCCCTTCTTATTAAATCAATGGCTTCAGAGCTAGGCTTTGAATTTTGTGGCATCGCAAAAGCGGTTCAATTAGATGAAGATGCCAAGCGATTAGAGAAATGGCTACAAAAAGGAATGCATGGCACAATGGATTACATGCAAAACAACTTCGACTTAAGAATTAATCCTACCAAGCTAGTTCCAAATGCAAAATCGGTAATCACTTTACTATTAAATTATTTCCCTGAAGAAAAACAAAAAAACGAATCCCCTAAAATAGCTAAATATGCATTTGGCAATGACTATCATGATACAATAAAAAATAAGCTTCATCACTTTTTTTTTAAAATAAAAGAAAAAATAGGTGATATCAATGGTAGAGGATTTGTAGACAGTGCTCCCGTATTAGAAAGATCTTGGGCCCAACAATCAGGGCTAGGCTGGATTGGGAAAAATGGAAACTTGATACATAAAAAACAAGGATCCTTCTTCTTTATAGCTTCATTAATTGTAGATATAGAACTACAATACGACGACCCTTTCATTAAAGACTATTGCGGATCCTGTACAAAATGTATAGACAATTGCCCCACCGAAGCAATCTTACCTGAAAAAGTAATAGATGGCAGTAAATGTATTTCATACTTTACCATCGAACTAAAAGAAGCATTGATCCCAGATAAAATGAAAGGCAAATTTGATGATTGGCTATTTGGATGTGATATTTGTCAGGATGTATGCCCATGGAACAGGTTCTCGAAATATACAAAGGAAGAAACTTTTAAACCTATACCAGAAATATTAAACTTTAATGAAAATGATTGGAATGATTTAACAGAAGAAAAATTCAAAATCATCTTCAAATCATCTGCCATAAAAAGATCAAAATTTAAAGGAATAAAAAGAAATCTGAATTTTATAAAAAAGTAAAATGAAATCTTCAATAGATCGATTATACAATATCAGTAATAAATATTCTAAAAGAATTATTGGCCTAATGAGTGGCACTTCTTTAGATGGATTAGATATTGCATTATGTGACATTTCAGGAAATGGAAAAGATACAAGTATTAATTTATTGAATTTCACTACCATTCCATACGATGATTATTTTAAAAATGAAATAACCTTTATAGCATCAAAAAAAGAGGTCGAATTAGAAAGAGTTTGCATGCTAAATGAAGCAATTGCTAGAAAACATGCTGCGATGATAAATGAATGTCTGATAAAATGGGGAATCAATCATTCAAGCATCGATTTAATAGCCAGCCATGGTCAAACAATATACCATGCTCCTGAAATTTTTCACAAAAATGATTACTATAATAATGCGACATTACAAATTGGAGATGGCGACCATATTGCAACCTTAACAGGCATTATTACTATCAGTGATTTCAGACAAAAACATGTTGCTGCAGGAGGCGAAGGCGCTCCATTAGTATCCTACGGAGATTATCTGCTTTTTGCTAAAGATCAAACCAATAAAATATTGCTAAATATTGGCGGCATTGCCAACCTTACTTTTATTCCAGCGAATGCTAATTTTGAGGATATTATTTCAACAGATATTGGACCGGGAAATACCTTAATGGACAAATGGATTAAAAGAGAAATTCCAGAAATGCATTTTGACAACAATGGAGAAATGGCGAGTAAAGGAAAAGTAAACGCCACTTTATTAAACAAAATGCTATCGCATCCTTTTTTCTCATTACCATTACCAAAAACAACAGGACCTGAATTATTTAATTTAGCATTTATTGACATGGCTATTCAAGAATTAGATATCCCTGCAATATCAACAGAAGACATGTTGGCTACATTAAATAAATTAACAGCAGTTTCAATATGCAATACAATAAATAAAACAATTCCGAGAAATGCTACAGTAGAATTAATGATAAGTGGAGGTGGTATGAAAAACAATGCACTTATATCTACTTTGAGAAACGAATTGCAATCATGCATATATAAAGATCACACCTTACATGCAGATGCAAAAGAAGCTATGCTATTTGCTATATTGGCTAACGAAACGCTATCTGGTAACGAATCTACTTTTGGGAAAGGATCACCTCATCTGCCAAATATTAGCATGGGGAAAATAAGTTTTCCGAACTAATCATTTACTCCCATTTAAACACTTTGACTGCGATAGCATAGGCCAAAATCCCCCATAAAATCAAAATGCCGATTTCGGATTTTACCTGCCAAAGTGATTGTCCTTCAAACGCAACTTCTCTCAATGCTGTATTCAAATGCGTTAGTGGAAGCGCTTTTGAAATAGGCTGCAACCATTTAGGAAAAGATTCTGCAGAAAAAAAAGTTCCTCCCAATAAAAACTGTGGTAAAGTTATCAAGTTGGCAAAAGGTGGTATAGTACTATCATTTTTCGCTACCCCACTTACTATAAAACCAAATCCCATAAACACTACTAAGCCTATAAAACTTAAAAACATCATGTCGAAGAATGTTCTAAAATGATGTACTAATGTAAATCCAAAGCAAAAATATCCAACTAAAATAATTACAACAGCTGTAATTAATTGAAATATAACTCTACTTAACCCCTCTCCTAAAATTATGTATGTCTTATTGATAGGTGTGGCAAAAAACCTCTTAAGCACTAATGTGTTTCTTAAATTAAAAAACATAAAAGCAACACCGAAAACACCAGCGCTCAATAAAGAAAAACCCAATTGACCCGGCAAAATGAAATCAATAGTTTTATACTCTCGCACTTGCTCCACGTCTTTTTCAGGATTAAATGAAAACATTGCATACACAGGCCTATTCTTATAAATCGCATTACTTACATTATTCACCACATTATCCAATAGATTTTTTAGTTGAGGCCATTTATCATTATTGGCAGTGGTAGTTTTTAAAACAAGTTGATATGGACTATTAAGATTAGCCGTATTTTTTTCTATCAAAATCACTCCTGCAATATTCCCTTCATTTAAGGCTGCTTTCATTTGCAGTTCGGTCTCAAACTCTTTGAACTTCAAAACATCCATTGATTTAAGAGCGGCATATAATAAATTAGCCGTGTCTGATTTTTTATCTATGACCACTTTAAAGGATTGCTTAGCTCCTCCATTTCCGATAAATCCAAAAACTAAAATAAAAATAAAAGGAAAAATAAAACTAAAAATCATTGCAGATGGACTTCTTGTAATGGCTCTAAGGCTTGCCTTAGTAATTGCCCACATTGCTTTAAATTGACTATATTTCATATAATTTCATTACTTAGCAAAGCTAATTGAAATAATTCAAACTAGTCTTTCGAAAAACTTAATCTTGTTGTATTTTAGCGTTCGTTAATTTAAATGTTTAATGAACAAAATATATTTATTACTAGGGAGCAACATAGGGCCTATTTCGAAAAATTTAAGCTTAGCAAAAAAACATATCCAACAAGAGATTGGAAAAATAAATCGTGAATCTTCTGTTTACGTAACTAAAGCTTGGGGCAAACCCGATCAAGCAGATTTCTTAAATCAGGTAATTATTGTAAACACTAATTTAGACCCCTCCAAAATAATGCAACTTATTCTAAAAATAGAAAAAAGCATGGGTAGGGTAAGGACTATAAAAAATGCGCCAAGAATCATTGATATTGATATTTTATTTTATAACAAAGAAATAATTTCACTCCCCAATTTATCCATTCCTCATCCATTAATACAGGAAAGGAGATTTGTATTAGCACCACTTAACGAGCTTTCCCCCAATTTAAAGCATCCGATTTTACAAAAAAACATACATGAACTTTTAACTTGTTGCAAAGACTCGCTCGCTGTGAATAAAATTTAGCTATATTTTATTCCATTAAACTTATTTTGCAGCCGAAATGAAATACAGTTTTATTACAATCGAAGGCAATATTGGTGCAGGCAAAACAACGCTTGCTGAAATTTTAAGTAAAAGACTAAATGCTAGGCTTATCTTAGAAGAATTTGCCGACAACCCATTTCTGCCAAAATTTTATGAAAGTCCAGAACAATACGCTTTCCCATTAGAGCTTTTTTTCATGGCTGAAAGGTATAAACAACTGAAAGAATTGTTGCAAATGAAAGAGTTATTTCAAACAGTAACCGTTTCAGACTACCTATTTACAAAATGTTTATTATTTGCAAAAGTAAATTTACCCGAAGAAGAATTTAAGTTGTATCAAAAATTATTTGAAATCATTAACCCTCAAATAATACAGCCTGAAATTCTAATTTACCTGCATAGCCCTGTAGAAAAATTGCAGGATAATATAAAAAAACGTAATAGAGATTATGAGAAAGGTATACCAGATGATTATCTATTAACACTTCAAGATACTTATACAAACTACATCAAACAACACAAAATAAAAACGCTTTTCATTGACGCTTCAAATGCCGACTTTATCGGAAATGATGCGCACGTGAAAATAATATTAGATGCGCTGGATAACGAATATGAAAATGGACAACATTACATAACATTACCCTAATTTAATTCTTGACAAATCAATCAAATACAGGCCCATACGACGCTTTAAAAATAAAAGAGTTTAAGTTTTTTATTTTAGGTCGTTTTATTTTCATCATGGGATTGCGCATGTCCGGAACCGTTGTTGGATGGTGGATATATGATTTAACAAATAGCCCTTTAGCGCTTGGGCTTGTAGGCTTATCCGAAGTTATTCCTGCACTTTCGTTCGCTTTATATGCAGGTCATTATATAGATAGGAATGAAAACAAAAACCTTCTATTAAAATGTATTATTTTATACACCTGCTGCATACTATTTTTTTTATTTTTATCCGACAGTCATACCATTAACTTATTAAAACCATGGACAATTGCTACAATTATTTTTGGTGTCATTGCCATAACGGGGATCATTAGGTCATTTTCAGGTCCTACCTTTTCTTCCATGATTGCTAAGATCGTTCCTAGAAACATATTGTCTTCTGCTGCTGCCATTAGTTCTGCAACCTGGCTCATTGCTTCTATATTTGGACATGCCTGTGGTGGTTTTTTAATTGCATTCCTGGGTATCCATTATACATTTTTGGTAATCTTAGGCTTACTAATCATTGGTTACTTTTTATTATCGAGGATTTCTTCAAAACCAATAATGATAAACAGCTCCGCTGTGTCTACCTGGCAAAGTGTAAAGGAAGGACTTCAATACGTATATAAAACTAAGGAAATACTGGGGGCGCTTACCCTTGATTTGTTTGCAGTATTATTTGGCGGAGCCGTAGCGTTGATACCTGTTTTTGCCAGAGATATTTTACATATTGGCGCTATCGGATTTGGTTGGTTAAATTCTGCTACAGATATCGGATCTATTATTACAGTAACTACATTAACTATTTTACCATTAAGAAAAAAGCAAGGGAAGATATTACTCTACTCCGTTGCCGGCTTTGGCTTTTTTATTATCGTATTTGCTTTATCTAATGTGTTCTGGCTTTCCTTTATCGCTTTATTATTTAGTGGCATGCTAGATGGTGTGAGTATGATTGTGAGAGGAACCATATTGCAATTAAAATCACCGGACGAATTAAGAGGAAGAGTCATGTCTGTTAACAGTATGTTTATTAATTCATCTAATGAACTCGGACAGTTTGAAAGTGGTATTGCTGCCAAATTAATGGGCATTATCCCTTCTGTTATTTTTGGGGGATGCATGACTATCGCAGTAGTAGTAGCAACCTGGTTTAAGGCGCCCTCTCTAAGAAAGATGGAATATTAATATCGGAATTTTATTTTCCTACCACCAATAATTTTTCTAAAACATAATAAACAATAGGACAAAAAGTAGCATTTTTCAAGGTTATCTTACTCCTTTTCAAAAGAACATCTTCATCTGTATAAGGAAATCTCGCGCAGTCGGAAGGCCTAACTTCGTATATGCTGCAATAATTATCCTGCCCTAAAAAAGGACAAGGCTTTGAGGAAACCACATAATCGCCCTCTTCATCTAACTGCAGATATTTTTCAATAAAAATGCCTTCTTTAACCTGTAGATATTTCGAAATTCTCTTTATGTCTGGATTTTTAAACCGAGGGGAGTAATTTTTGCAGCAAGCAGCACAATCCAAGCAATCTATTTTCTTAAATGCTTCCTCATGGAAATCAGGCATTAATTTTAACGCTTTATTTTTATCAACTTTCAGCAGCAGTTGCTTATACTGCTTTTGATGTTCGGCTGATTTAAGTTGCCAATTGCGGAAAAAATCATTAGACATTGTTGAATAATATGGGGTTATTTATTCTATACTTTTCCACAAGTTAAAACAATGAAATATAACCACATAATATCTAGTGCTGATTCTTTAAATTTGCAAAGTCTTAAGCTAATATAAACGCCTTCAAATACAATAATTATGAACATTTTCGAACAACAGGGAAAAGAATTTATTCAAAGACATATAGGTCCTAATGAAAACGAAGTTGCGAGCATGTTGAAATCGATAGGATCTAAAAGCATTGATGAGTTAATCGAAAAAACAATTCCAACGTCTATTCGATTAAAAACTCCCATGCAAACCACCAATCCTATTAGTGAGTATGAATATTTATCGGAGTTGAAAAAAATCGCATCGAAAAATAAAGTCTTTCGCAATTATATTGGTAAAGGCTATTACAATACGATTACACCAAGTGTGATTTTAAGAAATGTTTTTGAAAACCCAGGCTGGTATACTCAATACACGCCTTATCAGGCCGAAATAGCACAAGGGAGATTAGAAAGCTTATTAAACTTCCAAACAATGGTAAGCGAACTAACTGCTTTACCTATTGCAAATGCAAGTTTATTAGATGAAGGCACCGCAGCTGCGGAAGGAATGGCAATGCTATTTAATCACAAAAACAAAGACACTGACCATATTACTGCTCCGAAGTTTTTTGTGGATGAAAATATTTTTACGCAAACAAAAGATATCTTAATCACCAGAGCAAAGCCAATTCATATCGAATTGGTGTTTGGCGATTACAAAACAGCAACAATTGACGATACTTATTTTGGAGTTATTATTCAGTATCCGAATCAAAATGGATCCATTGAAGACTATTCGACATTTATAGAAAAAGTACATAATGCAAATGCTCAAGTAATAATGGCTACTGATTTGCTAGCGCTTTGTCTTCTAACACCACCCGGTGAATTAAATGCAGATATTGCGATTGGCAACACGCAACGTTTTGGTGTTCCGATTGGATTTGGCGGACCTCATGCAGCCTTTTTTGCCTGCAAGGAAGAGTTTAAGAGAAATATTCCAGGCAGAATTATAGGCGTTAGCGTTGATGTAAAAGGGAACAGATGTTTGCGCATGGCCTTACAAACAAGAGAGCAACACATTAGGAGGGAAAAAGCAACCAGCAATATATGTACTGCACAAGCATTGCTGGCAAATATTGCTGCTTTATATGCTGTTTATCATGGATCAGATGGATTGAAATCAATTGCAAAAAGGACAAGCTCGTTAACCCTTACCCTTAGCAATGAATTGATAAAAATGGGATACATCAACAATAATAAATTCTTCTTTGATACCATTAATATTAAAATTGAAAATATAGACCTCCTTAAATTAATGGCAGAAGAAAAGGAGATGAATTTTGGATACAACGAAAACTGCGTATCTATTTCCTTAGATGAATCAACTACAAAATCAGACATCATTTCAATATTGGAAATTTTTGCAAAACATAAAAACAGCAAAATAGATGTTACGGCAATTCAAACTGATAACATTTTAAGCAATATACCAATAACGCATACACGCACAACAGAATTTCTTAGCCATCCGGTTTTTAATTCGCACAAAAGCGAAACCAAAATGATGCGTTATTTAAAATATTTAGAAAACAAAGATTTAAGTTTAAATACTTCGATGATATCATTAGGTAGTTGCACAATGAAGCTGAACGCTGCCACCGAATTAATTCCAGTAAGCTGGCCAGCATTCAATGCAATACATCCTTTTGCCCCTTCAAATCAATGGATGGGATACCAACAAATAATTAAGGAGCTAGAATCATGGCTTAGTAATATTACAGGATTTAAGGCCACCTCATTACAACCTAATAGTGGTGCACAAGGAGAATATGCCGGTCTATTAACTATTCGTGCTTATCATGAAAGCAGAAATGAAAAACATCGACAAGTTATATTAATTCCAATATCTGCTCATGGCACAAATCCTGCATCTGCAGTGATGGCGGGATTTAAGGTTGTTGTAACTAAATGTGACGAGGCTGGCAATATAGATGTTGAAGATTTAAAATCACAAGCAGAAAAACACAAAGACAATTTAGCAGGCTTAATGATAACTTATCCAAGTACCCATGGCGTATTTGAAGAAAGTGTAATTGAAATCTGTTCTTTAATTCATACAAATGGAGGCTTGGTATACATGGATGGCGCTAATATGAATGCTCAAGTAGGCCTTACTAGTCCGGGTAATATTGGAGCAGATGTTTGTCACCTTAATTTACATAAAACATTTGCAATTCCACACGGCGGTGGCGGTCCAGGCATGGGACCTATCTGTGTAAATGAAAAACTAGCGCCCTTTCTTCCAGGACATACTTCACTTTCAAATAACCAAACGGCTATCCCAGCTGTAAGTGCTGCACCATATGGCAGCGCAAGTATTCTACTAATCAGTTACGCCTATATAAAGATGCTTGGTGCTGAAGGCATGAAAAAGAGTACAGAAATAGCCATCTTGAATGCTAACTACATGAAAGTAAGACTTGAGAAAGAATTTAAAATATTATATACAGGAAAAAATGGCACATGTGCACATGAATTTATAGTAGACTTAAGGCCATATAAACAAAGCGTAGGTATTGAGGCGGAGGATGTGGCAAAGCGATTGATGGATTACAACTTCCATGCTCCTACTTTAAGCTTTCCAGTTCCGGGAACAATAATGATTGAACCTACAGAAAGTGAAGACAAAGACGAATTAGATCGTTTTTGCGATGCGCTCCTTAGTATCAGAGATGAAATTAAAGCAATAGAATCAGGAACTTCTGATAAAAATGATAACCCGTTAAAAAATGCACCGCATACTCAATTTGAAATAACTGTCAACGAATGGCAACATCCTTATTCAAGACAACAAGCAGCATATCCGCTTGAATATGTTAAGTTGAATAAGTTTTGGCCTTCTGTTAGCAGGGTTAATAATACGTATGGCGATAGGAACTTAATTTGCACCTGCGAGCCAATAAGTACTTACATAGACAAAGCGTAAGTAATTGATTAGTAGTAGCCTACGCATAAATATGAATAAAGATCGATGAAATTAGATAAAATACAATACCTTTGTGCTTTACTAAAATACAATACAAATTAAAATGGACACAAAAAATCAAGGAACCGTTAAGTTTTTCAATTCTGAAAAAGGATTCGGTTTTATCAAGCATGACGATTCAGACAAAGAAACTTTCGTACACGTAAGTGGTTTGATTAATGAAATCAAAGAAGGCGACAAAGTTGAGTTTGAACTTCAAAATGGCAAAAAAGGAATGAATGCTGTTAACGTAACAGTTATCGGATAAATCACCGTCATTTAATCAAAAATAGGCTAACCTTTTGGTAGCCTATTTTTTTTTGAATTATATTTGCATAAACAATAAAATAAAAAGAATGAAAAAATTACTTTCTATAGCATGCTTCTTTATTACTGCAATCACTGCGGCTCAATCAACTTCAAAAATATCCTTAAAAAAAGGACAATCCATTACGGCAACATCTACTGTAAATACAGAATCTGAGTTATCTATGGGCACAACAAAAAATGATATTGCTTTAACGAATGTGATGAATGTACTAAATGAAAAAGGAAATAACTACATCGTAACAGTTACTGCTACTAAGATGAAAATGGAAATGGAAGGCATGGGTCAGAATATCAGCTTTGACTCTGATAAAAAAGAAGATAAAGAATCTGAAATAGGTCAGTCAGTTGCTGGAAAACTAAATGTAACGGACACTTTCGAATTAGATAAATCAACAGGAAAACTAACTTTGATCAACCTTAAAAAAACAGAAGAAGAATCGAACATGTCTGCTGGCATGAGCATAATGAGTGGTGGTGAAGAAGATCAACCTTTCAATGGCGCATTTTTAATCATTCCTTCGAATAAAAAAACAGGAGACAGTTGGGAAGAAACCATTACTAACAAAGGATTAATCACAAAGAAAACATATGCTATTAAATCTATCGAAAAATCAATTGCCACAATAGAATTAACTGGCACAACGATTGGTACTATTGAACAGGAAATGCAGGGTATGACCATGAATATTACTATGGATTCTAAATTTAAAGGAAGCGTAAAAGCAGACATTACAACCGGAACAGTAATTGAATCAACTAATAATCAAGACTCTAATAATTCAATGGATGTAATGGGACAACAAATGCAAGTAGCCTCCAAAATAAATTCAACAACTCTTTTTACAGTAAAATAATTATTTTTTATTTATACAAGGTGTTATAATATTCTTTGGCCATTCTATTGCTGTCGAATTGCGTACGAACATCATTCATTCCATTTTTTACAACTCTCCTCCAATTAACTGGATCATTGTAATACATTGGTAAAATTTCTTTTTCAAGAATATCATACAGGTTATCCAAATCATATTGATCTTGTTCTTCAACAGACATTTTTTCATACTCAACCAATGGAACTACGAATCCATTTTTTCCATGATGAATAAATTCCCTTATCCAACCATCATTAGTACTTAAGTTGACAGATCCATTCATCGCTGCAGTCATTCCGCTTGTACCACTGGCCTCTCGGGGTACTCTTGGATTGTTAAGCCAAACATCAGAAACCTGTTTTAAGGTTTTACTCAATGTTAATTCATACCCAATACAAACAGCAACATTATTATACCCTTTACTAAGATTTACTAAATAATTAAACTCACTAATTGCTGGATAATCTAATGGATATGGTTTCCCTGCCCAAACAAATTGAACTGGAAATTCTTTATTATTAACAAGCCTATTAAACTTTTCAAGATCTCTTGTAAGTAAATCAGCCCTTTTATATCCTGCGAATCTTCTGGCCCAAACAATTGTAAATACATCAGGATTAAATAGCTTGCCGGTTTGATCAGCAATTACTTCTATTGCTGCTTTTTTAAGATCTCTTTTTCTGTCAATAAATAATTTCTCATCTTTCTCATCCAAATTTGCGTATAACACCTTATCCGACCAGTACTGCCAATCCTGTGCATTGGTTATTGATTTAATATCACAAATATTATCATATTTTTTCCACATTCCATTACTAACTTCTCCATGAAGCATGCTAACTCCATTCGCTAACTTTGCGAAGCGGAATGCTGCTAATGAATGATTAAACATATCATCAGTACAGCTCGTTAATTCTTTTACTTCATCTAAAGGCATACCACAGAAATAGCCCATTTTTTCGCAAAGAAAAATATCATGCTTTTCGTTGCCTGCTTCTTCCGGAGTATGTGTTGTGAATACCAATTTTTTTTTAACCTCTAATTTATTACCATATTTATTATATAAATAAAATGCTGCACTAATTGAATGCGCTTCATTTAAATGATAATAATCAGCATGGAAATTTATTTCATCAATCAGCTTGGCACCTCCTACACCGAGTAGTATAAATTGAGCTACTTTGGTAGCAACATTGCCATCATATAACCTATGAGAAATTGTTTGGGAAACATAATCATTCTCAGGTAAATCTGTTGTTAATAAAAACAATGGTGCACAATTGAAAGTTTCAGGATTGAGGTAAAGAGCTTTTACCCAAACAGGATGACTATGAATTTCAATTTGAAATCTTATACCGGTATCTTCCAAAAAACTATACAACTTTTCATTCCATTGCACCTGTAAGCTTTGATCTGGATTCCTTGCTTGATCATAATATCCATATTTCCATAAAATACCAACACCAATCATATTCTGACGAAGTTCGTACGCACTTCTAAGGTGAGAGCCACTCAAATAACCCAATCCCCCACTATAAATTTTTAAGGGCTGATGAACAGCATACTCCATTGAAAAATAAGCAACCTTACTCGCATAATCACTATTCACCTCGTAAGGAACCTTGTAGTGGTTAAAATTCATAATCAGTTAATTTATTAGTACAATTTATATAGAAATATGATGTAAAAAAATGATTTTCATAAAATCAAAAATTGGGTTGCAAACTAACATAATGAATAGTACTGAAGAACATAATACGAGAGATTGATTCATATCTTTGCCAAGCACTTCTAATAAATAATGGTAGTCTTTAATATTAAAATTTTATTTTTGCATAAACAAAATATAGTATTTGAAAAAAAATGTTCCCATATTTGAAAACTCACTACATGACATCCATGGAAGTATTGATACAACTAAAAAGGCAAGAGGGTTTAAGAAAATATTTTCATTTATTGGGCCAGCTTATCTAGTGAGTGTAGGATATATGGATCCTGGAAACTGGGCTACCGATATTGCAGGTGGAAGCAAATACGGCTATAGCTTAATTTGGGTTCTTTTCATCAGCAACCTAATTGCCATATTATTGCAAAGTTTAAGTGCTCGTTTAGGTATAGTAAGAGGGCGTGATCTTGCTCAGGCAAACAGAGAATCATTTCCTAAGCCGATAAATTTTGTATTATGGATATTAGCAGAAATCGCAATAGCCGCAACAGATTTGGCAGAAGTACTTGGAATGGCAATCGGGATTCAACTTTTATTTGGATTACCACTAATCATTGGAGTTAGTATTACAATTTTAGATACTTTTATTTTATTGTATTTACAAAAATTAGGGATAAGAAAAATAGAAGCATTCATCATTGTGCTTATTGCAATTATTGGTGTAAGTTTTTTGATAAATATAATCATCGCGGCCCCTTCATTTAATGAAATAATCAAAGGGTTTATTCCTTCCCTTCCAGATGCAAAATTACTATATCAACAAAAAGGCATAGTAGGAGAAATCCCAAGCCAGACTGCCCTTTACATCGCGATAGGTATGATTGGAGCTACCATTATGCCCCATAATTTATACCTGCATTCCGCGTTGATTCAAACCAGGAAGATTAATAAAAACAGCAAAGGGATAAAAGAAGCATTGAGGTGGAGCTTGATAGACAGTTCAATTGCTCTAAATATTGCATTTCTGATAAATGCGGCTATTTTAATTTTAGCAGCAACTGTATTTTTTAAAACAGGCAGAACTGATGTGGGAGAAATCAAACAAGCACATACGCTACTGTCTCCATTATTAGGAAATAAAATAGCCTCTACTCTTTTCGCAATTGCATTAATTGCTTCTGGCCAAAGCTCTACAATTACAGGAACCTTATCTGGTCAAATTGTAATGGAAGGCTATCTGCAAATCAGAATAAACCCTCTCGCAAGAAGATTTATCACCAGGTTAGTAGCCATTATTCCAGCTATTATTTTCATTTATCATACTCAAGAAAATAAAATTGACAACTTATTAATATTTAGCCAAGTAATCTTAAGTGTTCAATTAGGTTTTGCCGTTATCCCACTTATACATTTTGTAAGCGACAAAAAATTGATGAAAGAATTTACAATAAAAAAGCCCATTCAATTGTTAGCTTGGTTATTTACATTTTTACTCGTTGCGTTAAACGCAAAGTTGATTATTGATACCCTCAGTGAAAACTGGGCTATGTTCGATTCCCTACTGCTAAAAATATCAATCGTAACGATATGCCTGCTTTTCATAGGCCTTATGGTATATGTATTACTTTTCCCTTTATTAAAGAAAAATACCCCTGTTGGTTCAATTGAAATGCACCCTACTATTCCCGATATCAATAACATACCAATACATAACTATCAAAAAGTAGCAATCGCACTTGATTTTAGCTCTGATGATTTGAAATTAATTTCTACTGCAATTGGACAAACTGGAGAAGGCGGGGAAATTGTGCTGATTCATATTGTGGAAAGCGCTTCGGCAAAATTACACGGACTTGATACAGATGATTATGAAACAAAAAAAGACAAAGAAAATCTTGAAAAACTAGTCACTCAATTAATTGAAAAAGGCTACAACACTAAAGGAGTTCTTGGATTCACAAACAGGGCAAAAGAAATCATAAGAATTGTAGAAGAAGAAAAGGCTGAGCTTTTAGTAATTGGGGCTCATGGTCATAAGGGGATAAAAGATTTGCTGTACGGCAGTACGATAAACAAGGTGAGGCATGAACTAAAAATACCTGTATTCATTGTGAAAGTATAATCAATATTTTATTTTTAATTACCTTTAAATAAAAAAATCAATATGCTAATTGAAATTTCAAATGGTGAGATTGTCGACAAATTAACAATTATAGAAATCAAACTGTCTAGAATAGAAGACCCTAGTAAAAGAAAAAACCTTGAAGCAGAATTAGAAATTCTAAATGCTGCAGTTTCGCAAATCATTGAAAAAAATAATCCTTTGTACAAAAAGCTTTATGCTATCAATGACAAACTATGGGACATTGAAGACGATTGCAGAATGTTTGAAAAAAACAACGACTTTAGTGATGCATTTATTGCTACTGCTAGAAGTGTATATCAAACAAATGATGAGAGAGCTGCCGTAAAAAAAGAAATAAACAACATTACGGGATCCAGATTAACGGAAGAAAAATCATATCAATAATATGAACCGCATTTTGGTTATCAGATTTTCTGCCATGGGTGATGTTGCGATGACATTACCCATCATCAGGCTAATACTCAATGAAAACCCTACGATTGAAGTTACTTTTTTAACAAGAAAAAACTTTTCCCCTATTTTCGAAAATATAGATAGAATAAAAGTAATAGGAGTCGACTTCTCCAATAATTACAATAAGTGCTTAGGTTTAAAAAGATTACACCGAGATTTATCCAATAACAATAAATTTGACGCCATTATTGATTTGCATGATGTATTAAGAACAAAAATACTTCGAAGCTACTTTAAATTCTCTGGCACAAAGGTATTTACTATAGACAAAGACAGATCGGCTAAAAGAAAAATGATTCGCGCCAAAATATTACAACCACTTCCCCATTCAACCACCAGATATCTAAACGTTTTTAAAAAAGCCGGTATTTTTGCCAATGAAAATAATATACGCTTCCCTTCGATTGTTTTTTCGGAAAAAGATAAAGAGATTACGAATGAATTTCTATCTAATTATCAGCAACCATTTATTGCTTTTGCACCATTTGCCAAACACGCAAGCAAAACATTGCCTTTAAATAAATCTGAACAGCTCATTAAAAAACTATCAGAAAAGTATACCGTATTTTTATTAGGCGGCAATGAAAACATTCGACAGTTTGATGAATGGGTAAATACTCACAGCAATGTATATACTACAACTTCACTTCAACTAACTCAGCAAGTGCTATTAATGTCCTCTATGAAAGCTGTAATAAGCATGGATAGTGCAAATATGCACCTTGCTGCTATACAAGGAGTGCCCGTGGTGAGCATTTGGGGAGCAACACATCCTTATTTTGGATTTAGCGGAATTAACACTAAGCCAAGTAGCTGGGTGTCAACCAAAGAAAAACTCTACTGCAGGCCATGCAGTGTTTTTGGCAACAAATCATGCATTAACAAAAAAGAACCTTATGCATGTTTGAATCAAATAGATATAGCAGACATTATGGAAGCGATTGCCCTCATTTAATTACAATATCACTCCTCAATAAAATCCAAATCGTTTCCAAAGGTTTCTTTGATATATACCACTGCTACTAATGAAATAGACATGATAATAACGGCAGTAATCCAACCGGCATCATAATAAGTGGTGAAATTTCTCAACCCTTTGAATAGAGGTAAAATAACAATAGCCAACATCCCTCTAACCATATTTGGAATGGTGGTTGTAGCTGTAGCTCTGAGGTTGGTACCAAATTGTTCTGCTGCCATAGTTACAAAAATTGCCCAAAAACCTGTACCTAAACCAAGACCGGCACAAATTATATACATACCGTTTGCAGAGCCGTTCATCTGTGCTGTAAAAAACAAAACAATAAATAAGATAGTTATTGCATAGAAAATATACATTGCTTTTTTTCTGCTTCGCAACCATTGACTAATGAATCCAATACCAATATCTCCGATTGATATAAACACGTAAGCATACATAACAGCTTTGCCTGGATCAATTTTTTCTTTAATCCCCATTTGCATACCAAATTCATTAGAAAAGGTAATTAACACACCGATAACTAACCAGGTAGGCAACCCTATCAATACATTTAATAAATAACGTTTTAGCCTATCCCTATTTGTAAATAATAATAAAAAATTGCCTCTTTGTACGCTTGTTTGTGTTAATTGATGATACATCCCTGATTCGAAAACAGAGACTCTCAAAAGTAGCAATAGTAAACCCATGCCGCCCCCGATAAAATAACAAGTACGCCAATCGAAATTTTGTTTCATTACAAAAGCAATGATAGCGCCTGTCAAACCTATTCCGGCTACTAACGACGTGGCAATACCTCTACTTTCTTTTGCAACCATTTCTGATACTAATGTAATTCCAGCACCCAACTCTCCGGCCAAACCCAACCCTGCAATAAATCGCACCCATTTATATTGATCTACTTGTTGAATAAACCCATTAGCAATATTTGCTAATGAATATAATAGAATAGATCCAAACAATACGCTCAATCTGCCTTTTTTATCCCCCATCATACCCCATATAATTCCACCAATCAATAATCCAACCATTTGCCACATTAATATTTTTTCGCCTTCTGATTTTACCTGATCTGGCGATAATCCAAGTGATTCTAAACTCGGCATTCTTATAATACTGAATAAAAGCAAATCGTATATATCTACAAAATAACCAAGTGCAGCAACGATTACGGCAATACCGAATATTGATTTTGTATTATTAGACATGATATATTACTCTGTTGTAGTTTTTGTTTTTTTACTGGTAACCATTTTTAAAATGACAGGTAGTGTAGTAACCAATACAATTCCGATAACGATCACTTCTAAATGTTGTTTCAAATCAAACCCAGTTGAATTAAAAATTATTTTTTGAAGATAATGACCGGCAAATAGCATAGAAAACACCCAAGCAAAACTTCCAATAAAATTATAAAACGAAAATTTCTTCTTATCCATTTGAACTATACCGGCCACTATAGGAGCAAATGTTCTAACAATGGGTAAAAATCTTGCCATTACTATAGCACTGCCTCCATGCTTATCATAAAAATCTTTTGCCTGATATAAATATTTCTTTTTGAAGAAAAAAGTATCTTTTCTTTCAAATAAGAAAGGACCACTTTTTCTGCCGAACCAATACCCTACAATATTTCCTATAACTCCTGCCATTGAAATAAATACACCAAGTAAAAAAAGGTGAACAATGCTATTATTGAAATTATATCTAAAAGCTCCTGATATCAGATCGTCACTATATATCCCTGCAACAAACAACAAAGAATCACCTGGCAAGAAAAAGCCTGCAAACAATCCTGTTTCAGCAAAAACAACAAAAAGAATAAACCAAAGACCCCCGTTTTCAATATACCATTGAGGATGAATAAGGTTTGTCCATTGGAAATCTAAAAAAATCATTTCAAGCATACGCTGTTTTATTTAATTTTTAATTTTTTAACTCTCCCTCCCACTTACTAACGGCAGCGGTTGCCAGCGCATTTCCCAATACGTTTGTCATACTTCTACCCATATCACAAAAGGTATCAATAGCAAGCACCAATCCAATACCTTCTGGAGGAATACCAAACATACTGCCAGTGGCTAACACCACTACCAGCGAAGCCCTTGGCACTCCCGCTACACCTTTGCTGGTTAGCATAAATACCAACAACATCGCAATTTGTGTGTCTAGATGATTTGTTATTGAAGTGATATTATACGCCTGCGCAATAAACATACTGGCAAAAGTCATATACATCATGCTTCCATCTAAATTAAATGAATAACCTAAAGGCAAAGTGAAAGAAACAATTTTATTATTACATCCGAAACGCTCCATCTCTTCTACTAACTTAGGGAAAACAGCCTCACTACTTGAAGTACTAAACGCCACCGCCATCGGATTAGATAATCGCTTTAATAAAACCATTAACCTTTTTTTAAGGACTAGATAGCCTACAAACAGTAATACTATCCACAATACAGCTAAGCCCAAATAAAATGAACCGATATAGTACGCGTATGTTTTTAATATCCCTAAACCTTTAATAGCAATCACTCCCGTCATTGCTCCAAACACACCAAGGGGTGCTAATTTCATAACATAAGAAACCATTTTCAACACCACGTGTGTTAATGAATCTAGTGCATTGATAATATTTTTTCCTTTATCGCCAATAGCGGTTAAAGCCACGCCAAAGAAAATAGAAAAAATAACTAATTGTAGTATTTCGTTGGATGCCATAGCTTCTATAACACTCCTAGGAAATACATGCTCTACAAATTTATCAATAGAGAAATCGGCTGTTTTGCCTCGAAGATCAGAAGCTCCAATTATATCTGCATTATTAATATTTACACCAACGCCAGGTTTGGTTATAGACACAACAATTAACCCTAAGGTTAAACTTAATAAGGAAGCCGAAATAAACCATATCATTGCCTTTCCACCTACTCGACCTACTGCTTTCAAATCGCCTAATTTTGCAATACCCACTACTAATGTAGCAAAAACCAATGGAGCAATTATCATTTGAACTAATCGTAAAAAAATAGTTGCCAGTAGTTTTATTTTAGGAGCAAAGTCCTTAACAAATTCAGGAGAGGCATTTGTATTTACAATATAACCAACTACTATCCCTAATACCATAGCCATCAAAATATAAATGGTTAACCTATTGGACTTTACAGATTGTGATGTATGATTTTGCATAGTATTAATTTGGTGTTGCAATATAATATTTTAAACCGAATAGAAATTTGAAGTACATAAATTGTACATTATTATCATAGTTTGAAAAATGTTTTAGCGAAATGAATGAATAATTTCTTATTTTTCAGCATAATTTATCACATAAACTATTAACCAATATGGGATTATTTACAAAAAAACCTATGCATTTGCTGTTAAGCGAAGCAGCAGACTCAGAAAAAGGAATGAAACGAACCTTAAGTGCCGGTTCATTAGTAGCCCTTGGTATTGGGGCTATCATTGGTGCTGGCCTATTTGTAAGAACTGCTGCTGCCGCCGCACAAAATGCAGGACCTTCTGTAACCTTAGGGTTTATAGTTGCTGCTGTTGGTTGCGCATTAGCCGGCTTATGCTATGCCGAACTTTCTTCTTCTATCCCCATTTCAGGAAGTGCCTATACTTACACATACGCTACAATGGGAGAATTACTAGCCTGGATAATTGGCTGGGATTTAATTCTTGAATATGCTGTAGGAGCTGCCACTGTTGGCATTGCCTGGAGCGAATATTTGAATAATTTATTGGTTCAGGTATTACACTGGAAACCTATCGCATACGAATGGTGTCATTCGCCTTTCGAACACTCCATTCCAGATGCAATGGGTATGGTTCATACCGGTATAATTAATTTACCCGCTCTTGGAATTGTCACCGCCTTAAGTTTACTATTAATAAAAGGAACACAAGAATCGGCTTTTGTAAATGGATTAATTGTAATTACCAAAGTTTCCATTGTAATATTAATCATTATACTTGGGTGGGGATTTGTCAATAGCACAAATCATACTCCATACATTCCTGCCGCTTCTATTTACACCGACCATCAAGGAATCGATCATCATTTTGGTGGCATTATGGGCATTTTGGGTGCAGCCGGCGTTGTATTCTTTGCCTTTATTGGATTTGACGCAGTTAGTACTGCTGCGCAAGAAACAAAAAATCCTAAAAAAGCAATGCCTATTGGGATATTAGGCTCATTGGCTGTTTGTACAGTTTTATACATACTATTTGCTCATGTACTTACCGGACTTGCTCCAGTCGAGTTTTTTAGAACCGATGGAAGAGAAGCTTCCGTTGTAGCGGCTATAAATAAATTCATGCCTGGATATGCCTGGTTAGGAAAACTTGTAACCATTGCCATTCTTGCCGGATTCTCTTCTGTAATTTTAGTGATGCTATTAGGACAAAGTCGCGTTTTTTACTCCATGAGTAAAGATGGGTTACTGCCTAAATCCCTAAGTACCCTTCATCCGAAATTCCACACTCCTTACAAAGCCAATTTAATCATTTTGATATTAGTAGGCGCTTTTGCAGCATTTGTGCCTGGAGATATTGTAGGTGACATGACAAGCATTGGTACTTTATTTGCATTTATTCTTGTATGCGCTGCCGTTATCATTTTAAGAAAAACAAATCCTGAATTACCAAGACAATTCAAAACACCATTGGTGCCGCTTGTTCCAATATTAGGTATAATAGTTTGCGCAGCAATGATCTTTGGATTGGGCTGGACTAACTGGCTTAGACTTTTCGTATGGCTTGCCATTGGTTTTTTATTTTACTTTGGGTACAGCAAAAAAAATAGCAAACTCAAGGATTAATATATTTTCAGAGACTACAATCACTTTTATCACTAGCTCACGATTTTATCGTGAGCTTTTTTTTTACTGAATGGAAATTTCATCCAAAAATATATACGTATCACCTCCTGCTCCTTGATGCCATGAAGGCAACTTTCCATATTGCTTTGCTTGAACTCTAACATATCTAGATGTTTGTTTTGGAAAGTGTCCGACAACTTTTTGTAATTGAGGTTGTAAATCTTCTATCGACACGTACCCACTTCCGCTATATACTTGCTGAAAATTAATACCATCATTAGAAATTTCTATTGATACTGATTTAGGCATTACAATCCAAGAACGGGTATCTTGCAAAAAACCGATTGACACTTTTTCTATCGATACACTTTTTTTCATATCAATTACAACATCTACATTATCCAACTGATATCCCTGCCAATTACCCATTCTCCAGTTTGTGGCTCCTTCTATTCCATCTATTAATCCTGCAGTGCCGCCTCCATCATATTGTGGATCAAAAACAGTATTTAATTGTATATACCAATCATGCTCCCTTTTTTTATATACCGCCGTACTTACAAAACTTTTATTCCCTTTTTTATCTATTGCAATAGCTTTCAACACTAGTGATGAATCAATTAATAGAGGCTTTCTGTATTGTCGACTTTTTTCATTTGGCATGAGGCCATCAAGCGTATAAAAAATAGTCGCCCCTTTTTGAGGTGAATTAATGGCAACTATTTTAGAATTTTTAAATGACATTCCACCTCCATGAATTACAGGATTCAGTAATAGTTCGGCATCAACATTATTTGACAACGACTCTTCCTGAATGGCAGAAGTAAAAGCCTTTGATTTCTTTTTCCCCATAGTAAAATCGATACCACCACCTTGCTCTATATCTTTAAAATACAAATACGGATGTTTCCATTTTTTTGAAACAGCCAAATCTGGTGTATGCAAACTAGCTGATTGAATATAGATATTATCCGCTTGTACATGATCTGCCTTCAACACAAAATCATTACCGTTTTCTAGGTGAATAGTGGCTGCGTTAAATTGCGGACTGCCAATAGCAAATGAATTTTTTACAGGAGATACCGGATAAAAACCTAATGAACTCAATACATACCAGGCGCTCATTTGTCCGCAATCTTCATTTCCAATTAAGCCATCTGGTTCATTTTTATAAAACTCGTTCATTACTTTATTAGCATAGTATTGTGATTTATAAGGACTATTTGTGTAATTATACAGATAAATGATATGGTGGCTCGGTTCATTACCATGAGCATATTGACCAATCATGCCGGTAATATCACTCTGATTTCTTCCAGTAGTAGCTATGCTTTCATTAAAAAGGGCATCTAGTTTTTTTTCAAGATTATTTTTTCCGCCAATTCTCTTGATGTACCCCGAAATATCTTGCGTGAAATAAAAAGAATATTGCCAGCTGTTTGCTTCCGTAAAATGATTGTTGACTTCTTTTGGATCAAAAGGACTTAACCAATCTCCATTTTTTTTAGGACGCATAAATCCTGTTTGGGGATCGAAGATATTTTCATAATAAAGGGATCTTTTAAAAAAAAGTTTATACACTTCCTCGTTACCGATGGCTTTTGCAAATGCAGCAATACAATAATCATCAAAAGAATATTCCAGTGTTTTGCTTACACTTTCATGTTCATCCTCCGATGCGATTACTCCATTTTCTCTGTAATATTTTAAGCCATATCTATCCGCATTAGCACTTTTCAACATGGCTTCCAAAGCCAATTTTGTATCAAATCCTGTAATACCTTTTTCATAAGCATCTGCAATAACGGGCACGCTATGATAACCAATCATACAATCAGTTTCACAAGAAGCCAGCTCCCATACCGGCAAACGGCCTCCTTGCTGATATTGAGCTAAAAAGGTTTTTATATAATCCAATGTTCTTTTTTTGTCAATGATATTATACAGAGGATGAGCAGCCCTGTAAGTATCCCACAAAGAAAATACAGAATAATAAGTAAAGTCTTTTGCCTGATGTATTTGATTGTCTCTGCCTCTGTACTGCCCATCCACATCCATATTAATATTGGGAACAATAGAAGTATGATATAATGCCGTATAAAAAATACTTAGCTTATTGGTATCGGTAGACTTAACATCAATTCTGGCTAATTCATTAGCCCATTTTTGTTGCGCTTCCTTTTTTATCGTTAAAAAAGATTTTTCACCCACTTCTGCTTGTCTGTTTTTCTTAGCCCCTTCAATGCTGACAGGCGAAATAGCTACTTGAACAAATAAATCATTGTCATTGGACTCTTTAAACCGAAAATACGCTTTGATATTTTTGCCATTTATTCCATCCGATACATTCATTTCTTCTAGCTGTTCATTTTGCCAAACACCAAACTGCACAATAGGTTTTGAAAATTTTATCACAAAATAAACATACTGATTATCTGCCCATGCCTTGCTTCTTCGCATACCCGATACAGTGACACTATCTTCTATTTTGAGCGAAGATTCAATCACTTCATCGCGATGCTTTAAATCTAGTAGAACATAATTCTCTTTCCATGTATCAAAATGATAATGATGATAACCTACTCGTTCAGTTGCTGTCAGATTTACATCAATGTTGTCATCTAATAAACGGACCTTATAAAAACCAGGCGAAGCCGACTCTGATTGATGGGAGAATAATGAGCCATAGATTGTATTATTGGTTGAAGGTTGTCCATTGCCCGGCATCAATAAAATATCACCAAAATCGCTACAACCCGTACCGCTTAAATGAGTGTGAGAAAAACCATAAATAAAACTATCTGCATAATGATATCCGCTACATCCGTCCCAACCTTCCAATCGGGTATCCGGACTTAATTGCACCATACCATGAGGTAATGTAGCACCTGGATAGGTATGACCATGTCCACCAGTTCCAATAAATGGATTTACCCATTTAGTATAATTCGATTGAGAAAAAGAGTGTGCAGATAATGAAATCAGAATGGCGAAAGAGATTATTTTATGCATATGTGAATGTAGGATAAAAACAAAATGTATAAAAATTATTCAGAAAAAGAAATTCTCCATAAAATCAAATAGCCCACGAATACATTCGTAGGCTATCATTGAAATACAATAATCGTTGTTTACTTAGCGCATAAACCAATAAAATATTCAATCTTATTAAAATGGCAAATCATCATCACCCGATGAGGCCATAGTTTCAGTTTTTGCTGATGCAGGCATAGATGATGCAGCTGTATTAACTCCACTACCTTCTGAAGCATTATTGCCTAATAATTGTACATTCTGAACCCTCATTCTTAAGGTTGATGCAGCTTGGCCTTCTTTGTTGGTATAAGCATCTGCTTCGGGACTACCTTCTGCATACACCGTACGACCTTTTGTAAGATACTGGGCTACGGCAGTTCTATCTGTCCAATAAGCACACTCTACCCAAGTTGTTCTTTCTTTTTGATTTCCCTGACTGTCTTTGTAACGCTCTGTATGCGCCACGCTGAAGTTAATTACGTTTTTACCATTTACTTCTTTTACAATGCAATCTTTTCCTAAGTTGCCGATGATCTGTAATTTAATCATAACTGTGTTTTTTAATTGTTATCGATGTATCTAAAATTATCTTTAAAGTTATTATTATGTATACCAAATCCTACAAAGTAAACAGCGCATTTTTACACATTAAATGAACAATACTCTTTTTATAAAATGCAACATGAACAAAATGATATTTTTTTAAGCGATTTTTTAAAACCGACATAAATTAAAGATGTACACTTTTAATTCATTTTCTTTTTTAACGTAGTCACTTGATCTTGCAAATTATTTACAAGGTTAGCTAGTGAATTAACATCCCATCGCTGCTGTGTAACGACTTTGCCAATAACCACTTGCGCCTGCCATAATTCTACAATATCCTCTGCATTTATTTGATACGGATGATAATTAGGATTGTCACTCTCCAACGTTATTTTATTTTTTGCTCTGTTATTTTTTTGAATTCTTTTATAAACAATTCCTTCGTTTCTACTCACAACAATATAAGCCTGCCCATTTTTTGTATCTTCCAAAGATTCCACTTTCTCTCCAACAATAATGCTACCACTAGGTGTAGGCAACATACTATCTCCAATAATTTCAAATGCGCGGTATTGACCACCCGTAAGCATAGGAAGAGTAAATGTATTTAGTTCATCAATAAATTCAGTATCCGCATAACTGGCAAGATACCCTGCAGCAGCTTTCACCGGAACAAAATGAATAATATTTCGATCGGCAGACAACATTTTCTGCATCCTTCTCTTCTGTAAATAACTACCTGTATTTATCGAATTGGATAAATCCTTTAGCAATAATTCATCCAATGAAAGCTTGAAAATATTAGCCACTATTTCTAATACTTCAATTCTGGGATCTGCGCGCTCCTCTTCATAAGCCCCTATTAAAGATCTTTTAATGTTTAATTTAATGGCAAATTCTTCTTGCGTCCAACCGCGCAATTTGCGCAAGTATTTTAGATTTAATCCGGCTCTAGACATAATTAAACTAATTTGATTAGCACAAATATACTAAACTTTTTAGTTTTTCCAAATTTATTTTTATTTTTTCATTTTAGACAAAACACTCCACAGCCGATATTGTATAATCATCAGTCAATTAACCAATCATACTACTTATTTTTGCTTAAAATTTAAAACCATGGAATTTACCCTCGTTTTTCACAGTATTATCAGATGGGCCATTCTGCTATTTGGCGCATGGACAGTAATTAATGCATTAACAGGCCTTGCCTCTAAACGCCCCTACTCAGCCAACGACAATCGCAGTAGTTTATTTTTTATGATCTTTTGTGATGTACAACTTATTTTAGGATTAATCTTACTTTTTTCCAACACCTGGATTGATAAAATAAAATCAGGTATGGGACCATTAATGAAAGATCCTACCAATCGATTTTTTGTTGTTGAACATGGCATGATGATGATGATTGCTTGGGTATTAGTTCATATCGGAAGATCCGCCGTTAAAAAAACAACTCCTGAAAATAAACATAAAAAAATGTTGGTGTTTTTCGGACTAGCTTTTTTAATTATTATCATTTCAATTCCATGGCCTAATAGAACCGAAGTTGCCAGACCTCTAATACGCTGGTTTAATTAATATATTTTTATGGCTAATAAGAAAAAAGAAGAACCTATAATTCTAATAACGAATGATGATGACATTACTTCAAAAGGAATCAGAAGCCTTGTTGAAGCAGTTAAAGGGTTAGGGAAAGTAGTAGTGGTGGCACCCGACAAACCTCAAAGTGGCATGGGACATGCTATTACCATTGGATCGCCACTGAGGATGAATAAATTGAATATTTTTGGAGATATTGAAGCGTGGCAAACTAGTGGCACCCCCGTCGATTGCGTTAAATTAGCGGTTGATAAAATATTGCACCGTAAGCCTACCATTTGTTTAAGTGGCATCAATCATGGAGCCAATCATTCTATCAATGTAATTTATAGTGGCACCATGTCAGCCGCGATGGAAGCGTCTATTGAAGGCATACCAAGTATTGGATTTTCTTTACTGGACTATAAAGCAGATGCCGATTTTGAAGCATCCAAACATATTGTACGTACAATTGTTACTGAAATATTACAGCAGAAAACACCTGATAAACATTTGCTGTTAAATGTAAATATCCCTGCTGTTCCTTTAAAAGAAATAAAAGGAATCAAAATTTGCAAACAGGCCTATGCTAAGTATGATGAAGCTTTTGATGAACGCATTGACCCTCAAGGTAAAAAATATTATTGGCTAACTGGCGAATTTAAAAACTTTGATAAATCAACCGATACGGATGTTTGGGCTTTGCAACGCAATTACGTAAGTGTTGTGCCCGTGCAATTTGATCTTACAAATTATACATTAAAGAAACAATTAGAAAAAAGTAAATTATTCAAATGATCTTAACTAAAGACAATACAAAACTAGGATTGACACTTGGATTAATCGCTCCCATGTTTGGAATGATGATATTCAAATGGTACAAGTTTGGCATTTTTTCTTTGAAAGAATTTTTCCAATTTATTTTTGTAGAACCTGGTTTTAGAACATTATCAGCAGGATTAAGCCTCTCCCTCCTTGCCAATGCCATCGTTTTTACGCTTTATATTAATGTACAGAAAGATAATACAGCAAAAGGCATATTTATTACCACTACAATTTATGGCCTAGTTATTTTATTGATTAAAACATTCGCTTAAGAAGAATATTTTAATCAAAGATCATTAGCCCATTGGCTTTAGTCGCCGCTAGTTATTTTTGCATACACATTTTCCATCCACATTTATTATCAATAACCAAGCAATCTGATTTGAAAAAATCATTAACATTTTATTGTTTAATTATTGGCTAAAGGTTAACAGCAATAACTGCAAACCCATTGTATGTTTGTGGTGGAATTAATGTAGTAATAATTTTCTCATAAGCAGTTAGTTTTGGTAACCGAAGCCCTTATTCTTAAGGGCTTCTTTCATTTCTTTTCCACAACAATTTTTGGAAAATAAAATATGCTTATTTCAATTGGAATAATCCATTAACAAAATCCTGCTTATCAAAAACCAATAAATCAGTAGCTTGTTCACCTACCCCTATAAACTTCACTGGGATTTTGAATTGATCTGCAATAGCGATAACCACTCCACCTTTTGCGGTTCCGTCTAATTTAGTAATCGCTAATGCCGTAACTTCTGTAGCAGCAGTAAAATGCCTGGCTTGCTCTAGTGCATTTTGCCCCGTACTTCCATCCAATACCAGCAATACCTCGTGAGGCGCATCAGGAATGACCTTTTGGATGACTCTTTTTATTTTCGACAATTCCTCCATTAAATGAGCTTTATTATGCAATCTACCTGCAGTATCAATCAAAATCACATCTGCATTTTTTGCAACGCCGCTGATCACAGTGTCATAAGCAACAGAAGCAGGATCACTACCCATTTCTTTTTTTACGATTGGCACATTGGTTCTTTCACTCCAAACAGTTAATTGGTCAATTGCTGCGGCCCTAAAGGTATCAGCAGCACCAAGCAATACCGATTTGCCTGCCAATGAAAAATTGTGCGCTAATTTGCCAATTGTGGTTGTTTTGCCCACTCCATTTACACCTACCACTAAAATAATATGCGGTTTATAGCCAACAGGCAACTCATAATTCACATAGGCATTATTTTGAGGAGCGCTTATTAAAATATGTTGAATTTCTTCTTTAATTAAATTATTTAATTCGCTGGCATGTAAATATTTGTCCTTTGAAACCCTTTCTTCTAATTGTTGAATAATTTTTACCGTAGTTGAAATTCCTACATCGGCACTTACTAATGCATTTTCCACTTCATCAAGTACTTCTTCATCAATAGAGTTTTTGCCAGCAATAGCTTTAGCTATTTTTCCAAAAAAACCTTCCCGTGTCTTTTGAAGTCCTTGATCTAATGACTCCTGTTGTTGTTTTTTTCCAAAAATCTTATCAAACAATCCCATGATGAAATATTTTATCTAGTACCTGATTATCTATAAAAAAATAAAGCCATTCTGAAGTTACAGAACAGCTTTATTCAATATTTATGTATAAAAAACTATTAAGCTAAGTGCTCCTTAATCTTATCCTTATGAACCATAGATTCTTTGAAGGTATAAGCTCCTGTTTTAGGACTACGTAATGCGCGAATTACTTTTGTCCAGTTTTTTGCCTCAGCTGCTGCTTTTTGGTCTTTTGTTTTAATCGCGGTTTTAGCTGCTTTTGCCATTGTATTTATTTTGATGGTTTGGTATTATTAAATACCCAACCGATTAATTATTTAATTTCTTTGTGAACAGTTACTTTCTTTAAAATAGAATTGAACTTCTTTAATTCCATACGCTCAGGCGTATTTTTTTTGTTTTTGGTGGTGATATAACGGCTTGTCCCAGCTTTTCCGCTAGTTTTATGCTCAGTACATTCTAATACCACTTGCACCCTATTACCTTTCTTTGCCATTTGATGATGTTTTAAAAACGCTTATTAAATTTTTTCGCCTGTAGCACGTAATTTTTTCACTACACTATACAGACCATTTTTATTAATGGTTCTAATTGCTTCAGAAGACACTTTTAAAGTTATCCATTTATCTTCTTCCGCTAAAAAATAACGCTTCGTCTGTAAGTTTGGTAAAAACCTACGCTTTGTTTTAATATTAGAATGTGAAACCTTATTACCTGTAATTGGTTTCTTTCCTGTTACCTGACATACTCTAGCCATGATCCTTAATTTTGGACGGCAAAGGTAAGAATAAAAATTTGATATTTAATACTTAAAATTAAAAAGTTTTAGAATAACCATTTTGCCCGGCATTTTGTAATAAGAATTTCAAATGAATTACCTTTAATATTGACCTATTTTATTAATATAATTCATAATACAATGGACTCCCACCACATTAATGTTGCCTTTGAAAAAGACATGGTTTTTACTGCTACAATTGACGAGTATTCTATTGTCCTCGATACCACTAGTGAATTAACCAGCCATGCAGGACCGAGCCCCAAAAAATTAATGCTGACTTCTTTAGCGGGATGTACCGGGATGGACGTTGTGTCTATTCTTAACAAAATGAGGGTGAATTTCAGTCAATTCAGCATAGCCGTTTCTGGAAATTTAACAGCGGAACATCCAGTTATTTATTCAGCAGTAGAAATCATTTACTCCATAAAAATAGACGACTCCGATCAAAAAAATATGGAAAAAGCTGTAGCCTTATCAAAAGAAAAGTACTGTGGCGTAAGCGCCATGTTTAGTAAATTTTCTACAATAAAAACCACTATACACTATTTATAACTTTTTTAATTTTCAACACCCTGAACATTTGCAACACAATAGCCAAAACAATTAATATCAAGCCAATATAAAAATGGCTGTTAAGTAGTTTGTTTTCATTAAAAATAACAAAGGCTAATACAATACCATACAAAGGTTCTAAATTATACGTGAGATTAGAAGTGAACGCTGATATTTTCCTTAAAGCATTTAATTGAAAATCAAAAGCCATTACTGTACAAAACACCGTCAAAATCATCAGCCAAAATAAATCAATTTGCGTAGGTAAATAATATGCTGGTTTAAATGATACGAAATAAAAAGGGAGTAATAGTGTAAGAAAAAAAAGTCCCCCGGTAAATTCATAAAATGTAAGTATCCGCGGAGTAAATTTTATAAGCAACCTTTTATTAAAAATGGGGAACAAAGCACTCCCAAGTGAAGACAACATTCCAAAAATAATTCCGATTTTATATTGAGGGTGAAAATCAAAAATAATATAAATACCTAAAAGCGATAAAATACCTAATCCTAATTCTGCATAAATCAGTTTCTTTTTTAAAATCAACGGCTCTAATATGGAAGAATAAAAACCAGCTGCAGACAAACAAACAACAGCCACTGAGGCATTAGAATATTTAACACTACCATAAAAAGTAACCCAATGGCATGCCAGAATCAATCCAACTAAAGCTATATTTATAAAGTCGCTTACCTCAATTTTCTTAAATTGCTTTTTCCATACCAAAACGACTCCGATTAACAGTATGGAGAACAACAATCGGTACCAAACCAGCAAGCCTTCATTCAGCTCGATTAACTTACCGAGAATAGCAGTAAACCCAGCAAGGAAAACGGCAATATGCAATTGCAAAAAAGCTTTTTTCATATCCCGCAAAGGTATTTGAATTTGATATTGGTTGTTAATTGTACATTTTAAATTTGTTAAATCTTACCTGATCTGAAAAAAAACAGTAAAAGATTCTTTGAAAGAAAAAGAAAAAATTAACTTTATTCTATATTGAATTACTATGACCCATTCCTTTGAAGAAGAAAAAAACAAGAAAGCACTTTTATACACCATCATAATATGCTTTCTATTATCCATCTTATTTTTTATTATCCGTTGGAAATCAATTCCACCGCCTGATTTTATTACCCAAGACTTAATCGAAATTAATTTAGGAAATAATATGGAAGGTATGGGCGAAGTGCAGCCATTGGTATCTGGGAATAAAACAATTGACGAAAACATTCCCGCAGAAATTCCTCAGAAAAAAATAGAAGAGCAGGTCACCCAACCTACCGCAGATGATAATGCCGAAAAAGATGCAGCCCCGGTTTTGACTGCAAAAAAGAAACAATCTGCTGTTGAAGAAAAAATAATACCCAAAAAACCAGCCTTAATTTATACAGGAGCTAATAAAGGCAAAAACGGAAATAATCCTACTGATAATGGCTACAAATACCAAGGAGATAATCCGAAATCAAATGGCGATAATAATGACCCCAATGGCAATAAAGATTCTTATGGAAATACCCCTGGCGGAAAAATTGGCGGCCCTAGAGTAACAAAAGGCAACAGGAAAATTATACAGCATTATAAATTCGAAGGCGATTTAAATAAAGCTACCATTTATGCCATCATCAAAGTTTCCCCTGAAGGGATTGGCAACTTCGTAGGATTTGATAAGGGAAGCACTGATAGAACATCGGCTTATTCAGCCGCCATTAGTAAATATTTAAACAGAATTCAATTCAATAAAACCAATACAGAATCTACCGTTACTGTTGAATTTATCTTTAATATAAATTAATCTGTTCCCTTTCTTCCCTTTCTACTGATCATTTTTTACTTTTACATCCATGACTTATGAGCAGGCTTTAGAATATTTATATACACAACTTCCTATGTTTTCTCGTATAGGAGTTGCTGCTTATAAAAAAGATATTAATAATACCATTGAACTATGTGCTGCACTAAATAATCCACAGCACAAATTTAAAAGTATACACATCGCTGGAACTAACGGAAAAGGAAGTACGAGTCATATGATTGCAGCAATCATGCAACAACAAGGCTTTAAAACTGGCCTATACACTTCCCCACATATTAAAGATTTCGGAGAGCGAATCCGGATAAATGGTGAAATGATTAATCGGCAATTCGTTATCAATTTTACAGAAAAAACAAAAAATATTTGCAGCAAAATTCAGCCATCCTTTTTTGAACTTACGGTAGCCATGGCTTTTGACTATTTTGCTGAACAGCAAGTAGATATTGCTATAATAGAAACAGGTCTTGGCGGAAGATTAGACAGCACTAATATCATTTCTCCCATTCTTTCTATCATTACTAATATTGGCTTCGATCACACCAATCTTCTTGGTAATACCTTGGAAGAAATCGCTTTTGAAAAAGCAGGTATCATTAAAAAAAATATTCCTGTTGTGATTGGCCAGACTAATAAAGAAACATTGCCAATTTTCAAAGAAAAGGCTATGGAAAAGAATGCGCCCATTTTTTTCGCAGAAAATTTATATGAGATTGAAAAAATAGGAAACGATAATAATGCCCTTTATTGTAATTCGATTAATAAATTAACCAATCAAACAGAATTTCAGGCACTCGATTTACAGGGTGATTATCAATTAAAGAATCTTGCTACTGTGTTAACAGCTGTAAATATACTACGCACCCTTGAATTTGATATTAGTGAGCAAAATAAAATCAATGCATTATCGAGTGTAAAAAAAATAACTGGACTAAGAGGTCGTTGGGATATAGTATCCAAAAATCCCACTATTATTTATGATGTAGCTCATAATAAAGATGGCATTGAATCATTACTGACACAATTGAATAGAGATCACAAGAACCAACAACTACATTTCGTTATAGGTTTTGTAAATGACAAAGACCTCAGCAACATCATTAGCTTATTTCCCTTGCATGCAAAATATTATTTCACCAATGCACATAATCAAAGAGCATTGCCTCATTATGAATTAAAAAAAATAGCTGCTGAGCAAAATCTTTCCGGCGAAAGCTACGACAATATTAATGATGCTCTAAAGAATGCAAAAATAAACGCCAATGAAAATGATGTCATTATTGTGTGTGGCAGCTTTTTTATACTAAGTGAAATTGAACCCTTTTAAAAATATCACCAAGAATTCCTTTCTCTAAGCGAAACAATATGAGCAACATGATGCTTGGAATGCCAAGCATACTTCCCCAAAATATACCAAAGCGTCATTTGTTTATTATATTCAGGATGCATGATTGTTCGTTCCCATTGATCAGGCTTGATTGACTTTAAGAATTCATGCCAACGTATATGCAAGGCATGCAACAATGTAATAGAAATATTTACAGGTAGATGAATATTTTCTGGTGTGTTAACCCACAAATCCTGGTCATAAGGTTTTATCACAGGATTATCTTCTGTAAGTGCAAGTTTGCATCTGATGAATGCATTCATGTGACTATCCGCCAAATGATGAACAATTTGCTTGATGGTCCACCCTCCTTCCCGATATGCCGTAGCCAATTGAAATTCATCCAAATTAGTTATTGCATTTTCTAGATGATTAGGTAAAAAAAGAATATCGAGCAACCATTCTCTTAATTGTGTTTCAGAAAAAGGCTGCTCGACATATTCTCCAATGGGATAACGAAGTGAATCCAATCTTATTATTTTATGGCTTGCTTAATACTATGCAAGGTGATATCAAATATTAATGTTGAATTTGGAGGGATTGAACCGCCAGCTCCTCTTTCTCCATAGCCCAATTCCGAAGGGATAACCACTTTCCATTGAGCTCCAGGTGTCATTAATTGCAAAATTTCAGTCCAGCCTCTTATTACTCCACCAAGCGGAAAAGTTGCAGGCTCACCTCTTTTTATTGAATTATCAAATTCAGTACCATCAATCAATGTACCTACATAATCTACTACAACGGTATCTGCAGCTGTTGGTTTTATTCCATTTGGATCACCTGCTTTTATAATTTCATATTGCAAGCCATTTGGCAAAGAAATCACCCCTTTTTTATTTTTATTTTCATCTAAAAATGCTTGGCATTTTAATTTTTGAGCATCCGATTTTTTCTTAGAAAACTCCTGTAGCTTTTGTTGTAAAGTCATATTGGCTTGTTCTGGTGTTAATAAAACTTGTGCATTATTTAATACATCGTCAAAGGCTTTCATCATAAAAAAAACATTGATGCCTGTTATACCTTGAGACTTCATATTTTCTGCAATATTTAATCCGGCTGCATAACTAAAACTATCCATAGCCGTTACTAATTTCAAATTACTCATTGGCGTAGGCACACTTTTTGTTTTTGACGTATTTTTATTTTGAGCAAACAATCCTAGTGTCATTAAAGAAAAAGATAACGAACAGATAATAAATTTCTTCATTTTAATAGTTTTTTATTTAATAATATGCAAAGTAAAGATATTTTATTCATCCCTCATTTCCCGACCTGTTAAATGTATAAAAACGTCCTCTAAATTGGCTGCTTTTACTTGTTTTGGCCGTTCAAAGCCAGTTTCAACCAATTCATCTATCATTTTATCCGGAGAGTCTAATTTTATTATTTTCCCTTGATCCATGATTGCAATCCGATCGCACAACTGCTCCGCTTCATCCATATAATGCGTTGTGATAATTACGGTAGTTCCACTATCTCTGATTTCTCGTATCAAATCCCATAAATTTCTTCTAGCTTGAGGATCTAGACCTGTAGTAGGCTCATCCAGGAATATTATTTTGGGGTTGTTAATCAAAGTAGTAGCTATAGAAAACCGTTGTTTTTGTCCCCCGCTTAATTCTTTACTTTTATTCTTTGCCTTATCTTCTAGGTTTACTTTTTTCAAAAGCGCCATTGGATCTACTTCGCGATTATATAAACCACTAAATAATTTTATAAGCTCAATTAAATTTAATCCAGGATAAAATCCTGAAGATTGAAGCTGTACTCCAATTATTTTTTTTATAGCAGATGGATCTTTATCTAAATCAAATCCATCCAGGATTACTTTGCCAGATGTTTTCGTTCTTAATGTTTCGATAATTTCAAGCGTAGTAGATTTGCCGGCACCATTTGGACCTAGCAATCCAAATATTTCACCTTCTTGCACATCAAATGAAATTGATTTAACGGCCTGGAATTCGCCATAAGATTTAACAAGGTCTTTAACGGAAATAATTACTTTACTCATTAATATTAATTGGTTTTTTCAAATTCCTCCATCATTAATTTACTTCCCACAAAAAAAGGAGTACGTTGATGTATTTCAGTTGGCTGGATTTCTAGAATACGTTCTTTTCCATTAGTGGCTTTACCTCCAGCTACTTCTACAATAAATGCAAAAGGATTGCATTCATACAACAATCTTAATTTCCCTTTTGGCTTTTCCAAAGTTCCAGGATACATAAAAATACCTCCTTTTATCAAATTGCGATGTACGTCAGCCACCATACTACCAATATATCTTTGCGTGTATGGTCCACCGGTAGCTTTTGTTTTATTTTGACAAGCTGTCACATATTTCTGAACTTTTTCTTCGCACTGAAAAAAGTTACCATGATTTATAGAATAGATCTTTCCGGTTTCAGGACATTTTATATCGGGATGGCTCAATGTAAACTCTCCAATTGACTGATCTAAGGTAAATCCATTGACACCCCTTCTTGTTGCATATACCAACATGGTAGAAGAACCATATATAATATACCCTGCTGCCACTTGATTAATTCCTTGTTGTAAAAAATCTTCTTTTGTTGCGACCTTTCCCAATTCACTGACGCGACGAAATACACTAAAAATAGTACCAATAGACACATTTACATCTATATTACTACTTCCATCTAGGGGATCAAACAGGCAAACATATTTTGATTGCGCGCTGATTTCATCATCAAAAACAACAATATCGTCTAGTTCTTCACTTCCAATTCCAGCGCAACTGATTCCATGTTGCAATACTCCCATAAACTGATTATTTGCAAAAACATCCAATTTCTTCACTTCTTCGCCCTGAACATTCATGGTGCCAGCATCGCCTAAAATATCTACCAATCCTGCTTTATTTACTTCAACATGCACTCTTTTTGCTGCTAATCCAATATCCCTTAATAATCCCGACAACTCGCCAGTCGCATTAGGGAAGTCCCTCATTTGCTGGATAGTAAACTCGTCAAGCGTTTGTATTTTTCGATTGATACCCATAAAACTATTTGATGTTTACAGTGAACGAAGTTAATTTGCACTTCAAAAGTACGGTTTATTATCTTTTTTGATTTATTCCA
>CANICR010000003.1 GCA_947466405.1 Chitinophagaceae bacterium
AAAGGAAAGACATTATTGTAAAAATAATTCACTGGCAATTCCATCAGCGAATAGTTTTCCTTCCCTCGTTAGTGTAATATTACTTCCCTTTAATTCCAATCTTTTGTTATTAATAAATGTTTCACAAGAAGAAACTAACGAAGTCAATCGCTCACTTCCAAAATTTTTCAACACAAAGTCCTCGTCTATTCCTTCAATCCTTCTTAAGGAAATCATAACGTATTCATTAAAACGCTGTGCAGTTGTAAGCACTTCTTCTTCAAATGGGATTTTATGTTTTTTTAACTCATTGATATAGGTCATATTATTAGCAATATTCCATCTTCTTTTGTCTTTTCCATCAAACGAATGAGCAGAAGGACCAAATCCAAGATACGGTTTGCCTTGCCAATAGCTACTATTGTGCTTACTTCTCATTCCTGCTTTAGAATAATTACTGATCTCGTATTGTTCATATCCAAAACTGTTCAACAAGTCCATCGTTAGTAAAAATTGAGCAGCTTGCTTTTCGGGATCAATACCAACGCCCTTTTTTTGCTGAATAAAATGATGTAATGCGGTTTTGGGCTCAATAGTTAAAGCATAACATGAAATATGTGGAATGCCTCTTTCGTTAATGTATCGAATGTTTTTTTCTAATTCGGAGTCACTCAACAACGGGCTTCCAAAAATTAAATCAACTGAAAAATTTGTTATCCCCGCTTCTAAAATTATATCAATACTTTTAAGTGAATCTTGTGAATTGTGAGCCCGATTCATCCAGGCTAATTCTTTATCAACAAAAGATTGAACACCTAAACTTAATCTGTTTATTCCCAAACCCATCCATTCTTTTACTGTAGAAGTATTAATATCATCAGGGTTTGCTTCTAAAGTTATTTCAACATCCGTGTTGATTGTATATTTTTTTTGTATTACTGATAAAATGGAGTCTATCTCAGAGAGGGTTAACAAACTAGGAGTTCCTCCGCCAAAATAAATAGTTTCGATAGGTTCAGGACTAGATATAAAATCATTTTGAAGTGAAATTTCATTTTTTAAAGCCAGTATAAAATCTGATTTATTCTTCATACTGGTAGAAAAATGGAAATTGCAGTATGAGCACGCTTGCTTACAAAATGGAATATGAATATAAATACCCGCCAAAGATTGTAGTTTTACATTTTTAAAATGTGAAGTTTCGTGTATGCAAGTTAGCCTTAATAGAAATATAATAAAATTACTTCTTCTTATAATTATTTTAATTCATCTTGGATATACTTCAACAGCACAAAAAGTTTCTGCAACAAATAAGTACAGTTTGCTAATTAAATTGATAGATAAAGAACATTCTGTTTATTTCAACTCGCTTAGATTAAACAATAGCTTTATTAACAAAGAAGAGGGTTTGTTATACATCAATAACCTACCAAAATTATTAGCCTCAAAAGGATTTCCAGTATCATCAATTGATAAAATGATTATCAAAGACACCATTACTGATATCGAACTGTATTTAGGAGAAAAATATGTATATACAAAGCTATCTTTTTCAAATATTGAGCCAGCAGCTATAAACAATACAGGCATTAATTCCAAAAGATTAGTAAGTCAACCATTAAGTTTTTTTCAAATTGAATCAATAAAGGAGCGACTCCTGAATTATTATGAAAATAATGGCTACCCTTTTGCAAATGTTTATATGGATAGTATTGTAATTAGGGGAAAAGAAATTAATGCAAGTTTGCTTGTACAAAAAGGAAATTATTATAAAATAGATAGTATCAGAACATTTGGAAATGCTGTAATAAGTAATTTGTTTTTACAGCGATATTTATTTATAAGTAATCAGAGTATGTACAATAAAGAAAAATTAAAAAGCGTAGATGCTTATATTCAAGAACTGCCTTTTTTAAAAGCAATTCAGCCTTCGGATATAACTATGTTAGGTACAGGAGGTGTTTTAAATGTATACTTACAACCAAAAAAATGTAGTCAAATTAATTTTCTGATAGGGGCACAACCTTCTACTTTAAATGTATCAAAGGTTCAATTCACTGGGGATGTCAACCTGAATTTGAAAAATATTTTCGGCATGGGGGAAAGTATTTTAATGAAGTGGCAACAGCTTCAACCAAAATCACCTAGATTAAATCTAGGGTTCAATTATCCCTATATTTTTAAGTCCAGTACAGGATTGGATTTCTTGTTTGACGTGTTTAAAAAAGACTCAAATTTTTTACAAATAAATACAAAACTTGGCTTTGTATATTCTTTAACCGCCAATAATATTGGAAAATTGTTTATTCAGCTGCAGAATAATTCTTTGTTGCAAGGCGCCATAGATACTTCTGAAATTAAAGCTACAAAAACATTGCCTCCCAATGTGGATATGAAAGCAACTAACATAGGGCTGAATTATGATTGGAATACGACTAACTACAGATTAAATCCAAGGAGGGGCAATGAAATTAATTTCACCACGTCAATTGGGATAAAAAATTTAAAAATAAATAACGACATACGAAACATTAAGGATCCAGGGTTTAATTATGCGTTGTTGTATGATTCTTTAAAATTAAAAAGCTATCAAATCAGGATGAATGTATATTACGCACATTTTTTTTCCATTAAAAAGAATAATGTGATAAAATTGGGATTTCATGGAGGTGGGTATTTTAGTCCAGAAGTATTTAGAAACGATTTGTTTCAAATCGGAGGATACAAACTATTAAGAGGGTTTGATGAAGAAAGTATTTATGCTACCAAATATGGAGTAATTTCACTCGAGTACCGATTTCTATTAGCACTTAATAGCTATTTTTCTTTTTTTACTGATTACGGAGCAGTTCAACATAAATTTTATTCGCAAAACGTAAACAACAATTATGTAGGAACAGGAATATCACTATTGTACGAAACAAAGAATGGAGTATTGAATATTAGTTATGGATTGGGCAAAAGGGATGATATGAAATTAAGTATCAGGGAAAATTCAAAAATTCATTTCGGGTATATAAACTACTTTTAATAAAATTTAAATAAGTAAAGTGCTTTTTATAAAATCGATCGGTGTGAGTAATCATTCTTTTTATTTTTTAATAATCTTTTTTCTGCTGCCCTTATTCATAGGTGCACAGATTCAAGATACTGGATTCGTAAAGAAAGACAGTATTGCAATAGTTGATTCTATAAGCTTACATAAAGCAACCCCATCAATATTATTACAGTATCAAAATTCAGACAAGCAATCCCCTAGTATTTTTTTTCCGGAAAATATAAGAAATAAAATTTCTACCGATATTTTGTTTTATATCATTTGTGTTTTATTCCTAGTACTCGGGATATTTCGGTCACTAAATAAAAAATACTTTGACAATATCACCCGCGTTTTTTTTAATAATTCGCTTCGACAAAGTCAATTAATAGATCAGTTATTGCAAACGAAAATTCCTTCTCTTTTCATGAATTTGTTTTTTGTTGCTGTTGCCGGGCTATATTTATTTTTATTGTTAAGCTATTTCGAAAAAAGCCCAATCAATAACTGGATAAATTTGTACAGTTGTATTTTTTTCGTATTGCTGGTATATGTTGTAAAGTATATTATTCTTCATTTTTTTGGATGGATAACAGACAGTAAATCCGAAGTGGAAAAGTATTCGTTTCTGGTTTTTTTATTTAATAAGATATTAGGATTGCTTTTGCTTCCTTTTGTGGTGATAATGGCATTTACTGACAAAAAGATTGCAAGTATTTTTGTCACCATTTCTTTCTGTATGATTGTAATTGTATTATTACTGCGTTACTTTAGGGCATATAATTTGTTGCGAAACAAATTGAAACTCAGTTGGTTTCATTTTCTTTTGTATGTAATCGGGCTAGAAATTTTGCCAATTTTATTGATTTACAAAGCAACGATGAGTTTTCTTAATAAAAGTCTGTAATTTTGCACTTTCATTGTATGATATAAGTATGGTAAAAAGTAATATCAAAAAAGCTACCGCTCCAATAAAAATTCCAATAAAAATACTTATAGCGCAACCAAAGCCAGAAGGGTCAAAGTCACCGTATTATGACCTTGCCGTAAAACATGGCCTTGCATTGGATTTCTATCCATTTATAAATGTAGAAGGTATTCCTTCCAAAGAATTCCGAAAACAAAAAATTGATATTCCGTATTATACAGCGGTGATTTTCACTAGCAGAAATGCCATAGATCATTTTTTCCGTACTTGTGAAGAAATGAAAATCAGTATTTCTCAAGACACGAAATACTTCTGCATTACTGAATCGGTAGCGTTGTACTTGCAAAAATTTATTTTATACCGTAAAAGAAAAGTTTTTTACGGCGCAGATGGGTTGAATAAAAGCTTGTTTGATGTGATTAATAAGCATAAAGAAAATGAAAGATTTTTATACCCCTGTTCAGAATTATTTGACAGTGAGATTACCAATTGGTTAAAAATCAATAAGTGTGAGTTTGCCACCCCGATACTATACAAAATTGTAAGTAATGATATCAAAGCGGTCATTGCTAAAAAGTATGATATTATTTGCCTATTTACACCAGGTGGAGTAAAATGCTTGATGGAGAACTTTCCAAAGTTTAAACAAAAAGAAACTAAAATAGCTGTATTTGGTGCTAATACTTTTAAATCAGCTGAAGATGCAGGGCTAACGTTAGATATTAAAGCCCCGATGCCTCAAACACCCAGTATGGTTAGTGCATTGGAAAAATTCCTTATAAAACCAAGTGCCACCAAAAAGTAGAAATTTTCTTTTTTGAATTTTCTTTCCCAACTTGATTTATTCTCAATAAAAAATGCCCTAAAGACCTATGCGATTCTAAAAGGGGATAATAGCTGATAATAATTAGAAATAAAATAGTCACATGAACCCTCTATTAACAAATGTGTTGATTCACGAAACTAGTCCCTATTTGCTTCAGCATGCTCAAAATCCTGTTCATTGGCAAATTTGGAGTGAGGCTTCATTAGCAACAGCCAAACAACTAGATAAACCCATCCTACTTAGTATTGGGTATTCTGCCTGTCATTGGTGTCATGTTATGGAAAAAGAGAGTTTTGAAAATGATGACATTGCAGCTTATATGAATGAACATTTTATCAGTATTAAAGTGGATAGGGAAGAAAGGCCAGATCTTGATCATATCTACATGGAAGCTGTGCAAGTTTTAACTGGAAGTGGTGGCTGGCCATTAAATGTTTTTTTAACTCCCAATGGTGAGCCGTTTTTTGGAGGCACTTATTTTCCACCAAAAAGATTACACAATCGTGCCTCATGGCTGGAAAATTTACAAGTAATACATGATTTATGGATTAATAAAAGAGAAGAGGTAGAATTACAGGCAAATAAATTAACGGTTCATATAAAGTCAACTAATGAAATTTTTTCAACAAGGGTAAATAAGTTTACGAATGCTTCACCATCGTTTAATGATGAATATTTTAAAAATATTTCTAATCAACTTTTGAAATCTGCAGATTATAACAATGGTGGTTTTGGGAATGCGCCAAAGTTCCCACAGTTATTATCTATACAATATTTATTACACTATCATCATCATTGCAAAGATACTGCTGCATTAAATCATGCTTTACATTCTTTAAAAGCATTGTTGAATGGAGGAATTTATGATCATTTAGCAGGAGGATTGGCAAGGTATAGCACAGATGAAAATTGGCATGCTCCTCATTTTGAAAAAATGCTTTATGATAATGCTTTGTTCATAACGGTAATGTGTGATGCTTTTCAAATCACCCATGATAAAGCATTTAGTGATGGGATTGATAAAACGATATCTTTTTGTGTAAATGAATTAAAAAGCCGCGAGGGGGGTTATTATACTGCAATTGATGCGGATAGCGAAGGTGAGGAGGGTAAATATTATGTATGGGATAAAGCAAGTATAGAAAAAATATTACAAGAAGAAGCAGAAATATTTTGTGATTATTATGATGTAAAAGAAGAAGGCAATTGGGAGGAAACAAATATTTTACACGGAAAAATTAACACCATTGACTTTTTAAAAAAGCATCAAGTTTCAGAAGTAGACTTGTTGAAATTATTAAATGAATGCCAGTTGAAGTTGCTAAAACAAAGAGCGAATCGTAAAAGGCCAACAACAGATACTAAAATCCTACTTGGAATAAATGCAATGCTTATCACGGCTTTTTGTAAGGCTTATGGAGCTTTACAAAACCCTGCTTACAAAACCCTAGCCATAGAATTATTTGATTTCATTAAAACTACTTTTTCAAAAGATAACAAGTTTTACTTTCATAGTTATTCTGGTAAAACAGCCAAACAAAATGCATATTTAGATGACCTTGCATTTGTAATTCAAGCTTGTATAAATCTTCAGGAAATTACGGGAGATCAAGAATATTTATACGAAGCACAAAACATTACCCATCAAGTAAAGGAAGATTTTGAAATAGAGTATGCTGGTTTGTTTTATTACACCAATAAGAATCAAACAGATCTACTGCTAAGAAAAGTAGATGTGTACGATAATACAGTAGCTTCCGGAAATAGTATAATGGCTGAAAATTTAAAATATTTATCCGTTATTTTCAATAATAAAGAATGGCTAGAGCAATCAGAAGATATGGTACAAAAAGTAGAAAAAATTGTACAAAAACATCCAATTTCGTTGAGTAAGTGGTGTTTGGTATTATTAAATAACAGTATAGGACTAATGGATATTGTTGTTACGGGGAAGGATGCTATCTTCAATATTTCAAAAGTCTTGATTAATTTTTTGCCAAACAAAGTATTACAAACTTCAAATGTGGAATTGGATTTACCCCTATTAAAACATAAAAAATACGATAATAGTGTCTTGTTTTATGTCTGTCAAAACAACGCTTGTAGAGAGATTTCTAACGAATTTGTTACTTTTTAATTAAAAAAGTGATTTCACAGGTTTTTAACATTTTAATTAATAATAAATCAATAATTTGCACGTTACAGATTTCGTTAATGTTATTTTGAAAAAAGTCGATTATTTTATTCAATTAATTATTTATTGATTTTTCACATTAACATTTTATATTTGCCCACAATTACAAAGCAAAAGAAATGAACAATAGTATATTTAAACTCGTAACACTAGTATTCTTGGTTGTATTTACAAGTAGTTGTAATATGCTAGGAGGAAGTGGTAATCCTGGTTCAGCCCAATCTAGTGATGGACAATTACATGGTATTCCAGTTGGGAAGAATCAAAATACTATAAGACCTTATGGTATGGTATATGTTCCTGGAGGAATGTTTCATATGGGGCCTAGTGATGAAGATATTAGTTTCACTTTTACTTCTCGCAATAAAGCTGTCTCCATGAGTGGGTTTTGGATGGATATAACAGAAATTACTAATAATGAATACAAGCAATTTACCAATTGGGTAAGAGATTCAATTGCAGCAAAATTATTAGGATATGTAAAACAAGGAAAAGATGGTGTAGAGCGTATTGATTGGAAAAAGCCAATAAAATGGTCTGATAAATCTACCATTGAGAAGATAGATGCAATGATTGTAACTCCAGATAACAGGATATTTGGTAAAAAAGAATTAGATCCTAATAAAATTATTTTTCAATCAGAAATATTTGATTTTAAATCTGCTGCACAGAACAGAGATCAGACTATACCACGATCTGCGTTTATTATAAAAACTAAAACCCCTGTTTATCCTGATACTTTGGTGTGGGTTAGGGATTTTGCATACTCTTATAATGAACCAATGGCTATTTCTTATTTCTCTCATCCAGCTTATGGTGAATATCCATTAGTTGGAGTTAATTGGAAACAAGCAACGGCTTTTTGTCAATGGCGTACCCATATTTTTAATGCTTATTTAGAATCAAAAAAGAGAAGTCCTGTTCCGGAATTCCGCTTGCCTACTGAAGCTCAATGGGAATATGCAGCAAGGGGTGGAAAATCTCAAGCACAGTTTCCATGGGGTGGTCCATATCTTAGAAACAAAAAGGGATGTACCCTTGCAAACTTCAAGCCAGGAAGAGGAAATTATGCAGAAGATGGAGCTTTGTACACTGTAAAAGCAACAAGCTATTTCGCCAATGATTATGGCTTATTTAACATGGCAGGCAATGTAGCCGAATGGACATCTTCTTTATACACTGAATCAGCTGGCGCATTTAATCATGACTTGAATCCTGAAATCCGTTGGAATGCAAAGGATTCTGATCCTCCAAGGATGAAAAGAAAAGTTATTAGAGGTGGAAGCTGGAAAGATGTAGGATTTTATTTACAAACTAGTTCAAGAGCTTACGAATATCAAGATACATCAAAATCATATATCGGATTTCGTTGTGTTCAAGATTTGCCTCCTACAAAAAGAAGAGGAAGGTAAAATTATTTTTTCTATACTTTCTTAGTTATTGAAACAACAATTCTATATAATATTTTTTAATTAAAATTCACAAACAAAACCAAAAAATCAATAAAATGTCAGTTAAAATTCCTTCAAATGTCAGTAAATGGATGGACGTTGCCGTTTCACTTGCAGCAGCAGTAGTTATCTTTGGTGCGTTACAGAAAATCCTTCATACACCAATAGCAGATTTGTTTTTAAAAATAGGTTTGTACACAGAGGCCGCTATTTTTCTAATGTATGGTATTTTGTATGCAAAATCTGAAGTAGCTAAAGAAGATTGGGAAGGAGAAGGTCACGGTGCTAAAAAAGGAAGTAATAGCAGTATTGATTCTATGGATAAAATGTTGCAAGACGCAGATATTACTCCAGTAACATTAAAGAAATTAAGTGAAAGCTTTCAAAAATTAGGTACTACTGTAGCAGGAATTACTGATGTTAGTGAAGTAATAAAATCAACATCAGATTTTGGAGCAAAAACTAAAGAAGCAACTTTAGCAGTAGGATCTATGGCTGCAGCATTTACAAATAGCGCAGCTACAATGACGACTTTCAATAATGCATCTGAAAGTGCAAAAGGATTTCATGAACAAGTTCAAGTGTTAACTAAAAACCTTGGTTCATTAAATACTATTTATGAGTTAGAATTGAAAGAAAGTAATAATCACCTAAAAGCATTAAATGGCTTCTATGGTAAATTAGCAGAAGCTAGTCAAGCTATGATAAGTAGTGTAGACGATGCTAAAAAAGCAAAAGAACAAATAGCTGTTTTAGCTGGAAATCTAAGTAAATTAAATACCGTTTACGGTAATATGCTTGGAGCTATGCAAAGCAAATAACTCTAAAAAAAGAGTTGATAATTCTAACAATATTCAATTATAATAATTAATTAATTAGTTATGGCTTTACCTAAAGAGCCCCGGCAGAAGATGATCAATTTGATGTACTTGGTGCTAACCGCGCTTCTTGCATTGAATGTATCATCAGAGATTTTAAACGCCTTTAAGGTGGTAGATAAAAGTTTGGTTACATCAAACGAAAATATCACGACTGCAAATAATACACTTTATACTTCTTTAAAAAATAAATTAGCAGATCCTGTGACTGCTGAAAAAGCAAAACCTTGGAATGATAAAGCTGAAAAAGCAAAACAACTTTCTACAGATCTTAATGATTTAATAAATCAATATAAAACAGATTTGAAAAAAGAAGCTGGAGCTAAAATGGTTGAGGTAGAAGGAAAGCAAGTAGAGGAATTTAAAGAAGATGATTTAGAAGCAGCTACAAGACTTTTTGGCGAAGGAGATGGAGGTAAGAAAAAAGGAAAAGAATTGGAGAGCAAATTAAAGGAATATAGAGAGGCGATGCTTAATATAGATCCATCTATTAGAAAAGAATTTGAAACTACATTTCCTGTAGATGTATCAAAAATTATAGGACAAGATGGTAAAGAAAAAGACTTTACTACAGCCTACTTTCACATGACACCAACTGTTGCAGCTTTAACATTATTGAGTAAATTTCAAAACAATGTAAAAAATGCAGAAAATCAAATAGTTACTTATTGTCATAATCAAGTGGGTGCTGTAAAAGTTGTTTACGATCAATTTGCAGCATTAGTTGGTCAAACTTCTAATTACTTAATGCCAGGTGAAGAACTTGAAATAACGGCAGGGGTAGGAGCATATAGTAAGGCAGCTCAACCTCAAATTTCAATTGCTGGTTCTTCTATGTCAATTGGACCAGATGGAAGGGCTAGTTATAAAACTACCGTAAGTGGTTCTGGCACAAGATCTGTACCTGTTAATGTAACTTACACAAAGCCTGATGGCACTAAAGAATCTAAATCATTTGAAGTAAAATATACTGTAGGTACTCCCGGCGGTGCTGCTGTAATGGCGGATAAAATGAATGTGTTTTATATTGGAGTTGATAACCCAATAACCATTGGTTCTCCTACAGGTTGGGATAAAACAACGGTATCCATTACAAATGGTTCAATGTCTGGACAAGGCTCTAATAGAGTAGTAAAACCTAGCGGGGCGCCTGGACAAAAATCAACTATTACTGTTGTAGCAGATAAAAAAGCTAGCACTTTTGAATTTAGGTTAAAAAGAATTCCAGATCCAATTTTTAAAGTTGGTGATGGCAAGATAAGAATGCAAGCTGTACAATTTAAAGGTCAATCAAACTGTAGGGCTGAGTTAGAAAATTTTGATTTTGACTTGCGTTTTAGCGTGGTGAGTGCAACTGTTTACTTCTCAGGTGCAAATTTCCCTAATCTTAAAATCGCAGAACTTAAAGGAAATAATTTTGGTTCTATCAGTTCTTTAATAAGCCAGTGTGGCGTTGGTTCTGTAATTACATTTGATAATGTTAAGGTACAGGGCCCGGATGGACAAAGAACAATTGAAGGAAAATCTATAGCGCTGTTTTAATAAATTTATTTGTATGAAAAATATTAATTTAAAGTATTTGTTTGTGATAGTTGTTTTTTTTATCTCTATGGGCATTACCAATGCTCAAAAAGTAAAAAAAGCCACCAAAAAAACAACAAAAACAAAAACGGCTACCAATGTACAACCGAGTATACCTACGGCAGATGCTGTAGCACCACCTCCCCCCGCCGCTCCTATAGAACCTAAAAAGGATAGCTTACCAATTAAGGCAATTAAGAAATCTCTAAGACTTGACGATGCTGTAGAAACTGTTACAGTAAATGGTGGTAGAACCCCTTTAGCCTATGAAAATTTAAGGGCCGATGATGCTGCTTATCGTCAGAAAATAATGAGAGAGTTAGATTGCCGTGAAAAAATGAATCTTCCTTTCATGTATTCAGCTGATGCCGATAATGGAAATCAACGATTTATTTCAATATTATTACAAGCGATACAAGATAGTGCCGTTACTCCATTTTCAGATGAAAGATTTACCACACCAATGACGCTCTCTGAGATAGTAAAAATGGTGTCAGGAGATGAAGTTGAATTTAATGTTTATGATGATAGTACGGGCCAAATTATTGGAACAAAAAAGCAAAGAAATGAAATATCTTTAGATTCTTTTTACAAATATCATATCAAAGAGGAAGTTGTTTTTGATAAAGAGAGTTCTCGTTTATTTTGGAGAATTATTGGAATTGCACCAGTAAAGAATTTTTATAATTCATTAGGCATTTTTTTACAAGAATCAGAAGTATTTTGGATTTATTATCCTGATCTTCGACCTACGTTGGCCAACTATGAAGTATATAATCCAAAAAACTTTTCTGCCAAGATGAGTTGGGAAGAGTTATTTGAAAACAGATTCTTCTCTGCTAGAATAATAAAAAGCTCTATGGATAATCCAAGAGATCTATTAATCAAAAATTATAAAGACTTAGAAAAAAACCAATTAATGCAGTTAATGGAAGGTGAAAATGTTAAAGAAAAGATATCTATCCGTGAACAAGATTATTGGCAGTATTAATACTAAATAATACAAAATCATTTAATAAAAAATAGCCTTTATTATAAAGGCTATTTTTATGCATATAGTAAGTGTGTTCAATTAAAATTATACCGCAAAACTTTCACCACAACCGCAGCTTCTGCTGGCATTAGGATTGTCGAAATAAAATCCTTTACCATTCAATCCATCACTAAAGTTCAATTCTGTGTTTACTAAATATAGAAAGCTTTTTAGGTCAGTTACAATCTTTAATCCTTTATCTTCAAAAACCTGATCCATTGGCTTTGCTTCATTGTCAAAATCTAATTTATAACTTAGCCCACTACAGCCTCCACCAACTACACCTACCCGCAAGAAAAAATTAGCGTCACCCTCAACACCAGCATCTTTCATTAATTGAAGGACTTTTGTTTTTGCCTTATCGCTAATATAAATACTGTTTTCTGTTGTATTCATTTACATTCTTTTACGAATAGAAAAATTAGTGGATTACACTTTCTTCGAATTTTATTTTCTCCATACCATTCTTTTCTCTGTAATCATTGATAGCAGCTTTAATTGCATCTTCAGCCAAAACAGAACAATGTATTTTTACTGGAGGAAGATTTAATTCTTCTACAATTGTCATATTGTCTATTTTAAGAGCGTCTTCAACACTTTTTCCTTTAAGCCATTCGGTTGCTAATGAGGAGGATGCAATGGCAGAGCCACATCCAAAAGTTTTAAACTTGGCATCGGTAATCATGCCAGTTTCATGATTTACTTCTATTTGCAATCGCATAACGTCACCACATTCTGGAGCTCCTACTAAACCTGTTCCTACATTTTTACTTGCTTTATCAAGTGTTCCTACATTTTTAGGATTTTGATAATGATCGATAACTTTTTCTGAGTATGCCATACAGTTGATTTAATAATGATTTAATTGTTGTTTATTATTTTATATTAATGACCTGACCATTCTATGGTACTTAGGTCAATACCTTCTTTGTACATTTCCCAAAGGGGGCTCATTTCTCTTAATTTTAATACAGTATCACTAATGGCCTTAATGGTATAATCAATTTCTTCTTCAGTTGTAAATCTACTTAAGCCAAAACGAAGTGAGCTATGCGCTAAATCATCTCCTAGTCCTAGTGCTTTTAACACATAAGAAGGTTCAAGCGAAGCTGAAGTACAAGCAGACCCAGAGCTTAAGGCAATATTTTTATTAAAGCCCATCAATAATCCTTCACCTTCCACATGCTTAAATGAAATATTAGATACATGAGGCAAGCGATGTTCCCTGCTTCCATTTACATAGGCTTCTTCCAATAAAATAAGTGATTCTTCCAGCTTGTCTCTTAACTTACTAATTCTTTTGGTATCTGCTTCCATATCGAGCATACAAATTTCACAGGCTTTGCCAAATCCAACTATACCTGGAACATTTAATGTACCACTTCTCATGCCTCTTTCATGACCTCCGCCATCCATTTGAGCGGTTACTTTTACTCGTGGATTTTTTCTGCGAACATATAAAGCTCCAACACCTTTTGGACCGTACATTTTATGTGCGGTGAAAGCCATCAAATCGATACCGTCTTTATTAACATCTACAGGTATTTTACCAACGGCTTGTGTTGCGTCTGTAAAAACCAATACACCATGCTTACGAGCAATAGCACTGATTTCTTTTATAGGCATTACAGCTCCAATTTCATTGTTGGCATACATCAAGGCGATTAATATTGTTGTTGGCTTTATAGCTGCCTCTAGTTCTTTTAAATCAATTAGGCCATCAGGCTGAACATTTAAATAAGTCACTTCTCCGCCTTGTTTCTCAATGTGCTTACACGTATCTAAAACTGCTTTATGCTCAGTCGTTGCCGTAATAATATGATTTCCTTTTGTGGCATACATTTCAAAAATGCCTTTAATACCTAAGTTATCAGCTTCCGTAGCCCCTGAAGTAAAAATAATTTCCTTTGGATCAGCTCCAATTAATTTAGCTACTTGTTCGCGAGCATAATCTACAGCCTCTTCAGCTTCCCATCCAAAAGGATGATTTCGGCTAGCTGCATTTCCAAAGTGTTTTAAAAAATAGGGGGTCATCGCTTCCAATACACGAGGGTCCATAGGAGTCGTTGCATTGTTGTCAAGATAAATAGGTAAATTCAGCATGATAATGTTTAGCTTCTTTAATAATAAATAATAACACGAAATTACTATAAAAGGTTTTATTTTGTCAATGAAAAGGGTCCCATGATCTTTATTTAACGTATTTCGTAAACAAAAATACATAATAATTAAAAATACTATGGAACAGATTGACCATATTGGAATTGCGGTAAAAAATTTGGATGTTTCTATACCGCTATTTGAAAAGTTATTAAATAGCCCATGCTATAAAACTGAATTTGTTGAATCGGAGCAGGTTTATACTGCTTTTTTTCAAATAGGCCAATCAAAAATTGAATTATTACAAAATGATACAGCTGATGGAGTAATTGCAAAGTTTATCGAAAAAAAAGGGGAAGGTATTCATCATATCGCGTTTGAAGTAAACGATATTGTGGAAGAGATGAAAAGGCTTGCTGGTGAAGGGTTTGTGCTATTAAATGACACACCAAAATTAGGAGCAGATAACAAGTGGGTATGCTTTCTTCATCCTAAAGAAACAAATGGTGTATTAATTGAATTATGTCAGTCCAATAAAGGCTAATGCATCTTCTTTCAATAAACTTAACTAGCGAATTTGGTTGGGTAATTGTTTCAAATAAGTTATACTAAAAAGGGATTTGATTTTTTCTCATTGCCAATATTTGTAGGAGATCCATGACCACTATAAATGATTGTTTCATCTGGCAATATTAGCAGTTCTTCTTTGATGCTTTTTATTAATATTTCATGATTTCCACCAGGCAAGTCGGTCCTACCAATGCTATTTTTAAATAATACATCTCCGCTAATTACAAAGGATTGTTGTTTGCAATAAAAACTAACACTTCCTGGGCTATGCCCAGGCGTGAATAAAACGGTTAGGTGGTCGCTTCCCAATCTAATTATTTGGCCTGGTTCTAAATACGCTATATCTCCTTCATAATGATCAAAGGGCATTTCATACATCAGGCCGCTGATAGGCGCATACGCCAATACTTCTTTTTCAAGTGGGTGAATGGTTGGCATTAATTCAAATGCGCCGGATATAAATTTATTGCCGAATACATGATCGAGATGACAATGCGTATTCAACAGCATGACAGGAATCAACTTATTATCATCGATAAAGGTTTTTAATGCTATTTTTTCCTCCTCAAAATAGCAACCAGGGTCAATAATGATGCATTCTTTATGTTCATTATAGAGAATATAGGTATTTTCTTGAATGGGGCTAAATGTAAAAGACTTTATTTGAATCATTGATTTATAAATTGATTTTAATGATTAATGCGAATAAACTAATTTAGTAGTAAATAATAGAAAAATAGCATGACAAAGTTCAGTAGAATTATTTTCATTTTAATACTTTTTATATTTGGTAATTCGATTAGCTATGCACAGGTTAGTGCGGTTACTTTTGGAAAAAACAGAATTCAATATCAAAAAAAGAAATGGCAATATTATCAATCAGAAAACTTCAATGTATATTTTTATGCTCATGGGCAAGCGTTGGCAAAATTTGTATTACAAGTAGCAGAACAAGAACTTCCTTCAATAGAAAAAGAGGCGGAATCGAGCTTGAAAAGAAGAACCAATATTGTAGTTTATAATAATTATACTGATTACGAAGGAACCAATATCGGATCAGAAAACGAAATGGCAAGTGCTGGAGGGATGACCAAATTAGTAAGTAATAAAATGTTGGTATATTTTGACGGGGATCATGCAAATTTAAAAAGACAAGTTAGGCAAGGAATCGCAGATGTATTAACGAGAAATTTTTTATATGGTGATGAAATTGGGGAGGTCGCAAAAAATCAAACATTACTGGATTTGCCAACATGGTATACAGATGGTTATGAATCCTATTTAGCAGAACATTGGAGTACGACATTGGATAATGAATTGAAAGCCGTTATTTTAGCAGGTCAGTATTCAAAATTTTCAAAATTTTCAAATCACAATCCACTATTAGCAGGCCGTGCATTCTGGTATTTTATTGAGGAAAAGTATAAAAAAGAGAACGTTACTTTTTTCTTTTATTTATCCAAAATGTACAAGAGCATGAATAAAGCGAGCTTGCAAATTGCCAATAAAAAATTCAAAGCACTTACTGCCGAATTTATGCAATTTGAAGAGGATAAATACAACCTTGATCTTGCCGGAAGGAAATCCTATTCAAAAGGAAATCTCATTGAATCTTTTGACATTAATTCAAGATTAAATTATTATCGATTTAATGTGAATCCCAACAAAAAAAATAATTCATATGTAGTTGCTCAATATAAAAAAGGAATTGTACGTGTAATATATAATGATGATGATGGCAAAAGGACTTTATTAAAATTGGGTATTAGGAGTTTGGAAAATAAATTAAATCCGAATTATCCAATGATGGCCTGGGATCCAAAGGGTGTAAAAATTGCTATTGTATATTCCACTAAAGGAAAAATAAAACTTTTTGAATATTCTGTAAGTCAAAAGTATACAGGGGTTGAATTTGATTTATCCAAAAAGTTTGATCAGGTGCTAGATGTTAAATACATGTATGATGGCAGAACATTATTATTATCTGCTGTAAAAAATGGGCACAGCGATATTTTTACCTATGATTTGGAAAAAGAAAATGTGGTACAAGTTACCAATGATATTTACGATGATTTGGATCCTAATTACGTAACTTTTCCTAATAAAATTGGAATTATTTATACAAGCAACAGGCCTTCTGCAGCCTCAAAGAGCACAGATACGATTTTGCCAAGTAAGCATAATTACAATGTCTTTTTAGTGACAAATTTTGGAGACAAAGCAGCTTTCAATCAAATAACACAGCTTACGAATTTAAAATATGGCAATGCTAGATACCCAGCACAATACAATGTAAATCATTTTACATTTATCAGTGACGAAAATGGTATTGGAAACAGATACGCTGGTTTTTTTACCACTAAAAATTTAGGGGTAGATACGTTAGTATTAGTTGGGGATGATATTTTAAGAAATCCGACAATTGAGGAAATTGATAGCACATTAAAAGCCCAAAAAAAATCAGATATAGATTCTTTAAGAATTGTTTCAATTTCTGCTGATTCTACGTATTCATTTCCTTTAAGCAATTACAAGAGTAGTTTAGTTGAAACTAGGTCTGCTGGCGAAGAAAGATTGTTGAGTGAGGTAACACTGGATGACAATGAAAAAACATTGTATAAAATAAAAGTTAATGAGTCGATATTAAGAAAACGAAATGTTACCTCTAAACCAACTTCTTTCGCTAAGAAATTAATGCTGGAGAGTAATCAAACAATTGCAACTCCTGCTCTTTCTATTAAAACAAATGATAGTTTGAATAATAAGGGAAACCAATTTCAAACAGAATTCGAAACGATTATTAGTCCAGAGAAAGAGGTTTTGATTGAATCAAAAAATACTATTTTATCTAACGCTAAGTTGTATAAATACAAGCCAATACGATTTAATATTGACGAGGGATCATTAGGGGTTAATAGCACTATACTTTTTAATAGATATCAGGTATATGAAAATGGTATGGGGCCAATTAATTTAAATAGTAATTCTCCATTAAATGGAATGATATCAATGAGTACTTCGGATATATTGAATGATATTCATTTTTCTGGTGCATTTAAACTGGGTGGTGATTTTAAAAATAATGAGTGGCTTGTTAATTATCAAAATTTAAAATACAAAATAGATTTTGGAGCTTCAGTATATAGGAATGCAACCAGTTTTCACAAAACACTAATGGACTCCTTGTATGAGTATAGAAATATACCTGCAAGATTATTTACCAATATTTATCAATTCAATGTTAGTTTTCCATTTGACAAAGCTAGAAGTTTAAGAGTCGTTTCGGGTATAAGGTCCGATAATTTAGTCACCACAAATAGCATTACACAGTTTTCTAGTTTGAATTCACTGATTAGAAACGATGAAAATCAAAATACCTTTTATTCAACTTCGCATATTGAGTATGTTTATGATAATGCATTAACAAAGGCTATTAACATTTGGGAAGGACTTAGATACAAAGGTTATCTCGATTGGAATAAACAGTTAAATAATAAAAAGGTGGTAGGCACCAATACGTTTAATTTCGGTTTTGAAGCCAGGTATTCCTATTCAATATATAAGAATTTCGTTTGGGCATGCAGGGGTGCAGCAGATTTTAGCTGGGGTGGACAAAAACTTGTTTATTATTTAGGTGGAATTGATGGATGGCTTCAATTTGGCGACAATATAAAATCAGGAACAAATAAAGAAAGATATTTTATTTCTCATAATCTTCCTGCTCAGGATCAAACATATGCTTTTCAGAGTCTGGCTGTAAATATGAGGGGTTTCATTCAAAATGCTGCTAATGGAAATAACGCTCTAGTATTCAATAGTGAATTAAGGCTGCCTGTTTTATCCACTTTCTTCGATTTGACGGTAAATAATGTTTTTGTTAGAGACTTTCAATTAACGCAATTTATTGATATAGGATCTGCTTGGAATGGCTCTTACAACGGCTTAAAAAGACCTAAATTAATATACAACACTGATATTAATGGCAATCCGACAGGTACAACAGTAACTCAAACTTTAGGTGGAGTAGGACCATTTGTTGGCGGATATGGATTTGGAGCAAGAAGCACTTTGTTTGGATACTTTCTTAAATATGATGTTGGCTGGCCTATGAGTAGTTTTTTTAAAAACAAGCCAGTTATGTACCTTTCTTTGGGATTAGATTTTTAAAAAACAAAGGACATTTTGTACAATCAGTATTTTGAATAGGACACTGTACTTTGCGATAATTTTTTGAGAGATACTAATTCAATTCATTCAACACCTCAATAATTATGTTACAGGCTGTTGTAATATCCTTATCTGAAATATTTAAAGGGGGTGCAATTCTTAAGCAATTAGACGCAAATAAAAACCAGTCTGTAAAGATTCCTTTTTCTATTAAGTTGTCAATAATTTTTTTATTTAATTCAAAGCTATCAAAGGTTACCGCAATCATCAACCCAAAGCTGTTTACTTTTTTTATTTGTTGATGTTGCAATAAGGATAGAAATAATTTTTCTTTAGATTTTACCGCTTCAATTATTTTACTTTCTAATAAATATTTCATTGCTGCAAGGCCAGCAGCACAACTAACAGGATGACCACCAAAAGTATTGATATGTCCTAATACAGGGTTGTTCGTTAAAGAATTCATTATTGTTTTATCAGAAACAAAAGCACCTAAGGGCATCCCACCTCCCAAAGCTTTTCCTAATAATAGGATATCTGGAACGATATTAAATTGTTCAAATGCCCAAAGAGAACCATTTCTTCCAAACCCACACTGAATTTCATCTAATATTAACAACACTCCTTTTTCTGTACATTTATTTCTTAAGGCAATCATCCAACTTTTATCTGGAACATTAACACCAGCTTCAGCCTGAACAGTTTCAGCGATTACGCAGGCGGTTTGTTCATTAATTTCTTCTAAGTCCTCGAAAGAATTATAATTTAATTGTTTAATTCCAGGTAGTAATGGTCGAAAGGCTTGTTGCCAGTATTCACTGCCCATGATACTTAATGCGCCTTGAGTACTTCCATGATAAGAATTTTTGAAAGAAACTATTTGGGTTCTATTTGTAAATTTTTTAGCAAGTTTCATGGCACCCTCAGTCGCTTCGCTTCCACTAGCTGTATAAAAAATTGAATTTAGTGATGGAGGTAAATGTTTTGCGATTAGTGAAGCGTATTCAACCTGAGGGTTTTCTACTAGCTCACCATATACCATAATATGAAGATATTGGTCAGCTTGTTTTTTAATAGCATCAATGACGGCAGGATGGCGATGACCGATATTGCAAACACTGATTCCGGCGATTAGGTCAATAAATTCTTTTCCGTCTGCGTCCCACATTTTTGATCCTTCTGCTTTAACGATATTTAAGCACAACGGGGCTTCGGATGTCTGGCCTACATGATTTAAAAAAAGCTGTCTGTTATTCATTTCGTTTTTTTTAAAATCCTTATAAATTTTAAAACGGTATTGTTGTATTTTTATGCAAGTTATTCAATTGGATTTATATCAATAATAGATTTTATTATTCATTCCACAGTATAAAAATAAGGCTATGCCAATAATATTCCCCGTAAATGGAGCGCACCCAGCATTTGGAGAAAACTGTTTTATTGCCCCTAATGCTACAATTGTAGGAGATGTAATCATGGGAGATCAATGTAGTGTATGGTTTAATGCAGTAATCAGAGGAGATGTGAATAGTATAACAATGGGGAATAAGGTAAATGTACAAGACGGCGCAGTGATTCATTGCACTTTTGAAAAAACAAAAACAGTTATAAAAAACAATGTTAGCATAGGCCATAATGCCATCGTACATGGATGTACGATAGAGGATAATGTGCTGATTGGAATGGGTGCCATATTGATGGACAATGTAGTTGTAGGAAGTAATAGTATTATAGCAGCCGGTGCGGTAGTTTTAGAAAATACCATTATTGAATCTGGCAGTATTTATGCCGGAATTCCTGCAAAAAAAATAAAAGACATAAGCCAAGACTTAATCAGCGGAGAAATCAATCGAATTGCTGAAAATTATATAAAATATAGTTCGTGGTTTAAAGATTTGAAGTAAGATAAGAAAAAGTAATCGCCCAATATTAATTGACTTAGTAAGGCTTAGATTCAATGGAATCTAAAATATTTAAATAGCTGACATATCTATCAGCGTCTATGGTGTTGTTGTTGACTGCTTTTTTAATAGCACAATCAGGTTCGTTGATGTGCATGCAATTATTAAACTGACAAAGATTCATTATTGACCTCATTTCTGGATAATAGTGTGCCAATTCATTTTTATCAATATCAACCAATCCCATTTCCCTGATTCCGGGCGTGTCTATCATTTTCCCGCCAATGGGCAAATCAAACATTTCTGCAAAAGTGGTGGTATGCATTCCTTTTCCGCTTCTTTCACTTACATCCTGTGTTTTAATATTCAATTCAGGGAATATTTTATTAATGAAGGTAGATTTTCCGACACCAGAATGTCCGCTTAATAAAGTGGTTTTATCTTTTAGTAATGTAATTAATTCATCTATACCTTGATTATTTTTTAAGCTGGTTAATAATATTTTATACCCTATTTTTTCATATAGATTTTTAACGTGTTCAATTTTTTCGAGTTCTTTTTTACCAAATAAATCTATTTTATTGAAAACAATTATAGCAGGAACTTGGTAGGCCTCGGATATTATTAAAAACCGATCAATAAAACCCAAAGATGTTTTAGGTTCTTTTAGTGTAGCAAAGAGTAAAGATTGATCAAGGTTAGCAGCTACAATATGATGTTGATTTTTATTGTGTGGCGAAACGCGATTAATATAATTTCTTCTTTCATAAATTTCATTAATCACACCACTTTCTATATCTTCTTCATTTTCTACTTCAACGATATCTCCAACAGCAATAGGGTTGGTGGAAGTTATATTATCTATTTTAAATTTCCCTTTTATTCTTACATTGAAAGATTCTCCCAGTTTGTTTTTAACTAAGTAACGGCTACCAGTAGATTTATAAACGATTGCTTGCATAATTTTATTAAAAACGAATAAGAACTTTAAAGATATTTTCCAACAATAGGCATTCTTCTTCCTACTCCAAATGCTTTAGAAGAAATTCTTATTATTGGACAAAATTGGTTTCTTTTATATTCATTAGCATTAACCATCTTTAAAACTTGATTAACCAGGTCATTTTCATAGCCCATGGACTTTATTTCATCAGGTCCTTTTGTTTGTTCAATATATTGGAATAGGATATTATCAAGTATAGAATATGCTGGTAAGCTATCACTATCTTTTTGGTTAGGCCTCAATTCTGCGCTTGGGGGTTTATTTATTATGTTACTAGGAATTATTTCGTTCTTCATATTGATATATTTTGCAAGTTCGTATACTTGTAATTTATAACAATCTCCTAAAACGCTTATACCGCCAGCCATATCACCATATAGTGTACCATAGCCTGTAGCCAGTTCGCTTTTGTTGGAAGTATTTAATAAAATATAACCAAATTTATTTGCGACAGCCATTAATAAATTGCCCCGTGTTCTACTTTGAATATTTTCTTCAGCTACATTAAATGGAAGGGAATTGAAAATTGGTTGAAGCTCGTGAACAAAAGAATCATAAATAGAATTAATAGGAAGTATATGGTATGGGTTTTGTAATTTTTTACTCAATTCTACAGCATCTTCAACAGAATGAGCGCTAGAAAAATTTGAGGGCATTAATAGTGCAAGCACATTTTCTTTACCAAGTGCTTCAACGGCTAAAGCTATTGTTACAGCGCTGTCTATACCTCCGCTGCTTCCAATAATGGCTTTAGTAAAACCCATTTTTAAAAAGTAATCTTTAATGCCTAAAACAATTGTTTGATAAATTAAATCAATATTAAATGCGGGTTGAAGTTGATTGGGTATTGTTTCCTTGTTTGAAATGTTTGTTGACTTTTCAAGAATTTCCCCTTCAATATTTCCATTGTCATTAAAAGTAAAAGATTGAAAATCTTCTTTAAATGAGCTTAATTGACCAATCAAATTAGCATCTTTATCGAAAGCCAATGATGTTCCATCAAAAACGATTTCAGTTTGACTGCCAACTGTGTTGCAGTATAGCATGGGAATTTTATATTTCAGCACATTAGCCTTAATAATTGATTTTCTATCTTCTTCATGAGTATAGTCAAAAGGGGATGCCGATAAATTTATCATCAACGCTGGACTGTACTTTAAAAGCATATCCATTGGGCATGTAGAATAAAGAGGATGGTTGCCCATATTCCAAATGTCTTCACAAATAGTGACAGCTATTTTCTTTCCTTTACATTCAACAATGTTCCATTCCGAAGCGGGTTCAAAATATCTGTCTTCGTCAAATACATCATAAGTGGGTAAGCAGGTCTTATTGATAATTTGTTTGATGATTTTATTTTCAATAAAATAAACTGAATTGTATAGCGACTTTCCTTTTGGATTATTATTTTTTTGAGGAGCGCCTATTAAAACAGCGATATTATCAGATTCGTTTTTTATTTTTTCGATGGATAGATTGCATTGATGTATAAAATCTTCAAAGTAAAGAAAATCTCTTGGGGGATATCCGCATATGGCTAATTCACTAAATACAATTAAATCCGCTTGTATTTCTTTAGCACGTTTAATAGCGCTGATTATTTTATTTGTATTGCTTTCAAAGTTGCCAATGTGGTAATTTTGTTGTGCTAAAACTATTTGCATGAGTTCAATTTGTTTTTCTCATCAATGCTTAATTCTTTTTAAAAGAGCAAAGATTTATGGCTTCAATAATAAAATAGTTTATTATAACTTTACTCAACTTAAAATATATTATTGTAAAGGTAAATAAATTGTATGCGTTTCATAATAAGTTTAGTAATAGTCGGTCTTTTTTTTTCATGTAATAATCAGGATAATACTCCAGATGTATCAAATATCAAGATAAATATCATCACTGAGCGGTATGAAAAAGATTTATTTTCAGTAGATTCCAACCATTTAAATAGCGAGTTGAATTTACTTTTGCAGAAATACCCCACTTTTGGGGTTGCGTTTAATAGCACTATTCTTAATGCTGATCCAATATGGTCCAAAGACACATTAGCCATGTATTTAAAAGAGTTCATCAGATCGTATAGAACTGTTTATGATACTGCTGAAAAAATGTATGCTGATTTCTCACCTTATCAAAAAGAGATAACCAACTCACTTCAGCTATTGAAATATTATTTTCCTGCCTATAAAGCGCCTAATAAAATCATTACATACATAGGTCCAATTGATGGATATGGAGATATCTTAACTGAAGATGCCTTTATAATTGGTTTGCATCATCATTTAGGTGCGGAGGCTAGTTTTTATAAATCAATGTGGTTGCTTGAAACCTATCCAGCATACATTATTAGAAGATTTGAGCCAGCGTATATTACAATTAACTGTATGAGAAATGTAGTCAACGACCTGATTCCAAGTAGTAGAGAAGATGCCTCTCTTGTTACTCAAATGATTGAAGAAGGTAAACGGTTGTACATACTGGAAAAATTATTGCCAGATGTTGAAAAAAACAATTTGATTGCTTATTCAGCAAAACAATTATCCGACTGTTATAGTCATGAAGCACAAATTTGGGATCTTTTTATTCAAAATAATTTGCTTCAAACAATTGACAAGAATATCATCAAAAATTACATAGGTGAAGGTCCTAAAACTCAGGAGTTAGGGGAGGCGTCTCCTGGAAATATTGGGGCCTTTGTTGGATGGCAGATTGTAAAAAAGTTTATGAAAAACTCCAATAAATTAACATTGAAGGAGTTAATACAAATGGATGCCGAAACAATCATGCAGGCGGCAAAGTATAAACCTTGACTTAAGTTAATTGTAATTTATTAAAACTCAATGATGGTTTCTTGCCAAGCTGTTTCATTACTCTAAAATGAGAGGCAATAGCTTTTCCCATCGTTGGATATTGATTATAAGGCAAATTGAATTCTTTGCATTTTTCCTGAACAATAAGGCTAATTGCAGGATAGTGCACATGGCTGACTTTAGGAAATAAATGATGTTCAATTTGGAAATTTAGTCCGCCAACAAACCAGGAAATTATTTTATTGCTCATGGCAAAATTAGCGGTAGTTTTTATTTGGTGTTCAGCCCAGGCTGTTTCGATGTGTTTATTAGTGTCTAAAGGTACATGTTCAAATTCCGTATTCTCTACAACATGAGCTAATTGAAAAACAAAGGATAAGGTAATTCCCATAAAAATATGGGAAAGCAAAAATCCCAATAACCATGCTGCCCAACCCCAAAACATAATAGGAATAATAATAAAAAAAGTAAGATAATACACTTTGGTTATCCAAAATACCAGGTGATTTTTAAAGCTCATATGCCAAGCTTCTGTGGTGTATATTTTTCTGCCGAAATATTTAGAAAAGTCCATGAAGAAAATCCAAAATAATGAAGAAAGGGAATAAATAAATGGCATATATATATGCTGAATTTTATGAGCGGGTACCCATTTTTGACTTTCACATTGTCTAATGATTGGGCTTTTTGCAATATCGTCGTCAATGCCATCAATATTTGTATACGTATGATGAATGATATTATGTTTCTGTTTCCAGAAAAAAGCATTGGCGCCAAGGCCATTAGAACCTATCAATCCTACCAAATCATTGAGTGTATTATTGGGACTGTAACTACCGTGATTAGCATCATGCATCACACTAAAACCAATGCATGCGGACAGAAATCCAAATGTAGCGGCCATCAATAGAGCCAACCCAATATGTTGAGTAAGGTAAGGATGTAATAACATTAAACACAGATAAATAGAAACAATAGATCCGATCAACACTACAGTTTTGAGATACAGCCTAAAGTCGCCTGTTTTACGGATGTTATTTTTTTTAAAATAATCATCAACACTAATTTTTAGGGCTTGAAAAAAATGATTATTGTTATTGTTAAAGGTAACTTTTGGCATATTTCATAATTGAATATATCAAAGTTAATAAAAAAACACAAGGGATTAATATAGTATTAATATTGCGGATCAATTTAACAGGAAATGTAGAATTTGATGTTAAATTAGTTTAATTTAAAAGGGGATTCTAAGATAAACTCAGGAATTTCTACAAAAAATAATTGATTGTTTTGTAAATTTTCAAATTGGTAATTTCCGTGCATTTTACCTAATTCGCTTTTGAGATTACAGGCACTTATATATTGATAGGCATCAAAAGGATTGATGATTGGTTGAACGCCAACAACGCCTTCGCCTTCAACTTCTTTATGAATACAATTACTATCAATGATGAACCAATGCCTCCTTAATAATTTTATAGGGAAATTATTATTATTAGTGATGGTGATTTTATATGAAAATAAAAATTCGCTTTGGACAGGGTTGCTATATTCTGGTTGATAAGATGTATCTACATCAATTTTTACACCTTCAGAAATTTTTGATATCATATAGGTAGTTTAATGTAAATTAATGAAAAGAATTTATATTCTTTTAGATTGTTTAAACCCATTTTTTTGTAACCATAATAAAACTTTATCTCTTTGATCTCCCTGTATCATCATCTCGCCATCTTTGGAAGACCCGCCAGTTCCGCAAAAGTTTTTTAGTTTTTTCACCATATCTTCTCTTTCAATTTCAGTTCCAATAAATCCATCAATGATTGTCGCCGCTTTTCCAGCCCTATGTTTTGTTTCAAGTCGTATTTTTATTTTTTGATTATCGGGGGTACAAGAAAGGCTGTCATCCTGACTTTCGTGATTAAGGTTGAAATCAGGATTAGTAGAATATACAATACCGGAATAGTTTTTTTTACTTTTCAATTTGCTATTATTTAGATTACTACAGCCTTCAGGCTTAAATCAAGGCTAGAAGCATGATGGATAATAGAACCGCATGATATAAAATTTACACCCGTTGATGCATATTTTTCGATATTATCAAAATTGATTCCTCCACTTGCTTCCGTTTCGTATTTTCCATCAATAATGATTAGTGCTTCGGCAATCTGTTCGGGTGTAAAATTGTCGAGCATTATTCTGTTGATTTTTCCTATGAGCATCACTTTTTTTACATCATCAATGTTTCTTGTTTCTACTTCTATTTTTAATTTTTTATTATTAGTCAGAGTATATTGATAGGCGGATTCAATAGCTTTTTCTATAGACCCGCAATAATCTATATGATTATCTTTTAGCATAATCATATCATACAATCCAAAACGGTGATTCATACCGCCTCCAATTCTAACGGCCTCTTTTTCGAGCAAACGAAAATTAGGAGTGGTTTTCCTTGTGTCTAATAATTGGCATTTGTACTCTGAAATTTTCTCTACATATTTGTTGGTTAAAGTGGCAATGCCAGACATTCTTTGCATACAATTCAGCACAAGCCTTTCGCATTTTAAAATGCTATGAATGGGAGCTAAAACTTCAAAAGCGACTTCACCAGGATATACTTTTGTTCCATCTGGTATCAATATTTTAATTTCTGCAGAGGGATCTATCTGTGCAAATATTTTTATAGCCACCTCCACCCCAGCCAGTATGCCTGCTTCCTTAATTTTTAGGATAGCTTTTCCTTTTACACCCTCCTTAATGCAGCAAAGGGTTGAATGATCTCCGTCACCAAGATCTTCAGCGAGTGCTGTAATAATAAATTGCTGTAATTGAAACAAATCGTCCATGAATGCAAAGCTACGCATTGATTTCAAAAGGCATATACTTTGCCTTTAATATATTTCAAAAAACTGATTAAAATAATAAGAACATTTTCTTGCTATTTCTTTCCTTTCAAATATTTAGCTTTACATAATGGAAAATAAAAAAGTAATATTAATCATAATGGATGGCTGGGGTATTGGAAAAGATAAAAAAAGCGATGCGATTCAGAATGCTCATGTACCTTTTGTTAGTTCATTGTATAAAAATTATCCAAACACGACTTTAACAACCTGTGGTGAAATGGTAGGATTACCTGATGGACAGATGGGCAATAGCGAAGTTGGACATTTAAATTTGGGTGCCGGAAGAATAGTCTATCAAGAGCTTCAACGAATTAATGTTTCAATTAAAAATAAAACATTTCATCAAAACAAAATACTGTTAGATTCAATAAATTATGCAATACAAAATAAAAAAACATTGCATTTAATTGGATTAGTTAGTGATGGAGGTGTTCATTCGCACATCAATCATTTAAAATCAATTTTGGATGTGTGTGCCGAAAATAAATTAAGTGATGTATTAATTCATGCTTTTACAGATGGTAGAGATACAGATCCTAAATCTGGAATTAAATTTATAAAAGAGTTGCAAGCGCACATCCACAATACTGTTGGCGAAATTGCTACCATAACGGGTAGGTATTATGCAATGGATCGAGATAAAAGATGGGAGCGTATCAAAATAGCGTATGATGGCATGGTAAATGCTTTGGGAACAAACACCAATGATTTTATAAATAGTATCCAAAATGCTTATGATCATTCGGTTACTGATGAATTTATCAAGCCATTAATAAATAGCAACATTAAAAAAACAACAATTGAAAAAGAGGATGCGGTATTATGTTTTAATTTCAGAACAGACAGGTGTAGAGAAATAACGGAGGTATTAACTCAATCGAGTATGTTAGATTATGGGATGGAAAAAATGAATTTACATTATACAACCATGACACAGTATAGTCATTCATTTAAAAATATTCAAGTTATTTTCGAAAACGATGATTTGAAAAATACACTGGGTGAAATCCTGTCTATGAATAACAAAACGCAATTAAGAATTGCGGAAACAGAAAAATATCCTCATGTTAGTTTCTTTTTTAGTGGAGGAAGAGAAAATCCATTTACTGGAGAAAAAAGAATTATGATTCCTTCTCCTAAAGTAGCTACCTATGATTTACAGCCTGCAATGAGTGCGAAAGAAGTGACTACTGCAGTGATTGCTGAAATTGAACAAACTAAACCAGATTTTATATGTTTAAATTTTGCAAATGCCGACATGGTAGGACATACGGGAGTATGGGATGCGGTTATTAAAGCTGTTGAAACAGTTGATGCCTGTGTAGAAAAAGTGATTACGGCTTCATTAGCGATAGGGTATACAATTTTTTTAACAGCTGATCATGGAAATGCGGATTATGAGATAAACGATGATGGCACTCCTAATACAGCACACTCATTAAATCCTGTGCCTTTTTTCATCATAGATAACGATTGGAAAGGAACAATTAAAAGTGGAAAGCTAGGTGATATTGCTCCTACGATTTTGAAAATGATGCAATTGCCTATACCAAAAGAGATGGATGGCGATATTTTAATATAATAATTGGGCGTAGATTAATAATGTAATTCAATATTGGTTTTAAAATGGGTATTCCAACTTTTTTTTAAGTATAAATTTTATCCTTAATTACTCTAGAGAATGTATTAATTTTATGGAATGAAAATTACATTTATTTTTATTATTTTTTCCTTTACTTTTCTTTCTTGTCATAATACTGATAATACAAAAAATATTAGTGAATCCAACAATAATCAACAAGAAGATACCGTCTTTTTTCCTGTAACGGATTATTTTAATGGGCAACTGCTGGGTATCAGGGAAAAAGGAGCTCCGCCAATAAAATATATCACTATTAACAAAAAAACAGATTCGACTTGGTTGAATTTGAATACATTAGCATTATCTTTTTCCGACTTCCTTTCTCCAGAAATAGATTCAATGAAATTAGCGTCATATTACACAATGAAAAAGTTTTATGATCAAACATTAAACGAAATCACACTGACTTATGAAGCCAATAAGCAACTACCGGATAGTATTCCCTGGTTGAGTTGGAATGTTTATATTAATCCTGAAAAAGGTACTATTGACCGCATTTATTTATTAAAGCGCGTTTCTCCAATCAATAACCTGCAGTTATTATGGTTGGCTAATAAAAAGTGTAAGATAACTTCTATAATAGAAAAAAATGATACTGCTTATGTGGACAGAGAGATTAACATATCATGGGATTATTAAAACAAAATGACAGCACTCGAATTTTCGAAAATCTCATTTGATATTCCTTCTTTACCTGGAATATATAAATACTTTGATAGTAGTGATCAATTGATTTATGTTGGTAAGGCAAAACACATAAAAAAAAGAGTAAGTAGTTATTTCACGAAAACGCTCAATAATCAAAAAACAATTGAATTAGTAAAGAGAATTCATCGCATTGAATTTACAATTGTAGATACTGAAGAAGATGCTTTTTTATTAGAAAACAATCTAATTAAAGAGTATCAACCTATTTATAATATTAATTTAAAGGATGATAAAACGTATCCTTACGTTGTAATTAAAGACGAAAAGTTTCCAAGAGTTTTTTTTTCCAGAAAAAAAATATCAGATGGGTCACAATATTTTGGACCTTATACATCCATTGAAAACGTTAAAGAAATGCTTGATTTTATTAAGCAAACATTCCCTTTAAGAACATGCAAATTAAATTTATCGGAGAATAATATAAATAAAAAAAAGTTTAAGGTTTGTTTGGAGTATCATCTAGGTAATTGCAAAGGTCCTTGTGAAGGATTGCAAAGTCTTGAAGAATATAATAATGGTATTGAGCAATTGAAATCACTTATTAAAGGAAATATTCAGCCAGTAGTTCAGTATTTTAAAAATGAAATTAAAAAACAGGTAGATAATTTAGCTTTTGAGAAAGCAGCGATTCTTCAGCATAAAATAAACAACTTAATTCAATTTCAGGCAAAATCTGCTGTTGTAAATACCAATACGGGTACTGTTGATGTCTTTTCAATCATAGAAGAAGAGAACACTGCGTTTGTTAATTACCTGTATATTAATAACGGAAGTATTATTCATACGAAAACGATTACTATTGAAAAAAAAATGGGAGAGCCTATTGAAGAAATCTTGCAATTCTCAATAGCTCAATTAAGGCAGCTCTATAATAGTGAAGCAAAGGAAATAATAACTCCATTTTTAATAGAGTATCCTCAAACTAATGTAAAAATTATTGTGCCGAAAACGGGGGATAAAAAAAAGCTTCTTGAGCTTTCTCAAAAAAATGTAAATTATTTTAAACAATTAAATCATGCTAAAAGAGCTTTGCGCCTTCATGAAAACAGACCAGACGAATTAGATTTGATTTTAGAAAACCTAAAAAATGATTTAAGATTATTAAAAAAACCGCTGCATATTGAGTGTTTTGATAATTCGAATATACAGGGATCAAGTCCGGTAGCGGCGATGGTTTGTTTCAAAAATGGTATACCAAGCAAGAAAGACTATCGGCATTTTAATATTAAAACAGTTGAAGGGATAAATGATTTTGCCTCAATGAAGGAAGTGGTATATAGAAGATATAAAAAAGTAATCGAAGAAAATCTTTCATTGCCAGATTTAGTAATCATTGATGGTGGAAAAGGTCAATTAAGTGCTGCTATGGAAAGTATACAAGATTTAAATCTTGTTGGCAAAACTACTGTCGTTGGATTAGCAAAAAATAAAGAAGAATTGTTTTTTACAGGAGATACAGAATCATTGCAGTTGCCCTGGGACAGTAAAAGTTTGCAATTGATAAGACGCATCAGAGATGAAGTGCATCGTTTTGGAATAACATTTCACAGAAATAAGCGAAGCATTGCTGCGCTAGTTAATGAGCTTGAATCTATCGAGGGGATAGGAAATGCTACAGCAGAAAAATTATTAAAAGAGTTTAAATCAGTTCAGAAAATAAAAGGCCTATCCATTATTCAATTAGAAAAAGTTATTGGAAAATCAAAAGCGGAAATAGTGTATCATTCACTGCACAAATAAAGGGAATCATTGTTGTTATTTAGACAAATAATCTGCAAAAGTATTTTGTTGAAGTGATTTCCCTATATTGATTTCAGTACTTTTCATTTCTCCCTTATGTTCTATAATTGATTTCCCGATGTTATCGAAAATGAAATATTTTTCAGGTTCAACAAAACCAAATCCATTATTAAATGAAAAATAAGCCCATTGTGAAGGCTGTTTACTTAATATATCTTTACTCCATTTATAATTTTCATGTGGCAAATCCAACTGAGCTAAAAGTGTTGCAGCAATATCAATTTGCGAGCCTGTATTATTAATTGTAATACCATTTTTTAATAAAGCTCCACCAAGCCACAACATCGGAATTTTAAAATCTTCAATTTTATTTTCAGATCTAGGCAAGCGATGTCCATGATCGGCAACAATAACAATAATGGTATTGTTCCAAAAAGGTTGTTTTTTACAGTAGGTAACAAAATGATTCACAATCGAATCGGTGTAATGTAAAGAGTTTAAAAATAAAGAAACATCATCATTCCCTTTTATAACAGGATTAACGGGTGTTTCATAAGGCTCATGGCTACTTAAGGTTAACCAGGTTGTGAAAAATGGCGAGGGATTATTTTGTAAATTCGCAATAATTTTATTTTCAACAACACCATCATGTGCACCCCATTTAGAATTCTGGTCTTTACTTTCGAAATTGTCTTTATCAACAAAAGAGGTAAATCCGGCACTCAATAAATAGGATTTCATATTAGCGAATTCAAGTTCGCCTCCGTAGTAAAAAGATGTATTATAATTAAGATCTGCGAAAACATTTGGCAGTTTTGGTAGCTTGTCTGCCTTTTGAGGTATTTTAATAATCGAAGTTATTGGCTGAGAAGGGTAACCGCTTAACACCCCAACAATTCCTTTGTCTGTTCTGTCTCCAGTGGCATATAAATCCGAAAAGTATACGCCTTCTTTTTTTAGTGTATTGAAATTAGGAGTAATAAATTGTCCATCTTTTTTCTCGTCAATTACTTTTTTCGTCAGACTTTCCCAAATGATAATAATTACATTTGGTTTTTTAGTTGAATCAATAATTTTTGTAGTCTTTGTGTCATTAAAGTATAAATCATCTGTTATTTTTTTTGCAATAGAATTATCGAGATAATTAAATGGGTTGCTTGTGTCATTAAGATTTTGAGAAAGAGAGTGAAAGAAATTCCATGTCACATTAATCGCAGCCAGATTGGCAAAATTATTTTTAGAAAAGTAGACACTGCTTTGATTTAGAGGAGCAAGCTGGGTTCCACCTCTTATAGGTATGATTTGAGCTATAATAAATAATAATAAGGAAAATGAGTTTAATAGTTTTTGTTTGCCATTGGATTCATTAGGTTTTAATTTATGTAAAAAGCGATTAAATATTTTTATTATAATAAATAAACTGGTTGACCAGCAAATAAGAATGGCTGTGAGGGGGAGGTGACTTATAGACGCCCAAGCTTCATTGGGAGAGCTTAAATATTTTAGCGGTGTTGCATCTAATCTATATCCCCATGCATTAAATGCAGGTAAATCAGCAGTGATTATAATGGAAATTGGAATAAGTACTATTACAGTGTAAATGAGCAGTATTTTATGAATACTGCTGAATTTAATAAAATCACTAATCAATAAAATCAAACAAAACGGAACTAATATATAACTGGCCATAGATAAGTCCATCTTAAGACCGTATAAAAAAACTTTTGAGCTTTCTAATAATCCGATATTCAAAAAATCTTCTAAAGAATATAATGTAAAGAGTAGTCGAGCAATTTGAAATAGACCAATCCATATAAGCCAGTAAAAAAATGGAATTTTTAATTTTGCCAACATTGTTTGTTTTTTTAATCTAACTTTCAAAGCTATTGAATATTAGCGATTACCTGAACTGAAAGTATAGAAATTACGGGCAAAATCAGTAAAAATTCGATAAAGAAAATATGAATTAGCGCTAATTAGAATCATTAATATTAAATTGCAGATATTTTACGTTTATGTGGAGCATTTGTAAAAAAGAGATTAATCAGTTTTTCAGTAGCCTTACTGGTTATATTGCCATTGTATTATTTTTATTAATTAATGGAATATTTCTATTTGTATTAAAAGAAAGTAGTATTCTGGATTACGGCTATGCTACCTTAGAAAAATATTTTGATTTAGCACCTTGGGTTTTACTTTTTTTAATTCCTGCAATTTCTATGCGTTCTTTTTCAGATGAGTACAAATCTGGAACACTTGAAATATTACTTACTAAGCCTCTTACAAAAAGTCAAATCGTTTTGGGTAAATACTTCTCAATACTAATTATTTGTTTGTTTGTAATTGTACCAACATTTTTATACGTGTTTACAATAAAATATTTAAGCACTTCAGGAAGTATTGATACTGGCGGAATAATAGGAAGCTACATGGGTCTTTTTTTATTAAGTGCATCATTCGCATCGATTAGTATTTGCTGTAGCGGAGGATCTTCGAATGCAGTGGTTGCATTTTTATTAAGTGCTTTTGTTTGTGTGCTTGTTTATTTTGGATTTAATGGCATCAGTAAGCTGCCCCTATTTCAAGGCAATGCAGATTATTATTTGGAGAAGATTGGTATTGATTTTCATTATAAAAGTATGAGTAGGGGCATGTTGGATACCAGAGATGTTGTTTATTTCCTAAGTGTCATATACTTATGTTTGTTTATTACTGTAAAAAAATTGAATAAAAAATAAGCATGAAGTTTATTCTTAAGATATTAAAAAGTAATTGGGGGATTTTCTTTCTGTTATTAATACTTATTGTTGCCAATGTTATTGCATCTATTTGGCATGCAAGAATAGACTTAACCAATGAAAAAAGGTTTACGTTAAGTAAAAACACAAAAACACTTCTCGCTAGATTAAATCAACCCGTAAAAATCACGGTACTGTTAAAAGGGAATTATCCGAGCGGGTTTAAAAAATTGGCCTCAAGTACGGAAGATATATTGCGTGAATTTAAGGAAGTTGCGGGTAATAATATTAGATATCAATTCTCCACCTCTGAAGATGAATTTGAAGATCAACATACGACTTATGGAGATAGCCTTAGTTCTTTAGGGTTTTATCCAATCAATTTAACTTCTCAATTAAAAGATGGTCAACAACAGCAGGTTATTTATCCAATTGCTTTATTACAATATGAAAATAGATTATTACCCATAGAATTGTATAAAGGGAAAACCCCATTAATTAATTTTAAGGAATTAAATAGTGCAGAAGCATTACTCGAATATAATATAGCTAGTACTATTGCTAAGATTATGCAGGTTCAAAAATCCACCATTGGCTATGCTATCGGCAATGGAGAGCCAATGGACATGTCTGTGTATGATTTATCTGAAAATGTTTTGAAGCCTAATTATAATGTACAATTAATTAATATAGCACAACAGCCTTTCATCAATCCAGCATGTGAAGCTTTGTTAATTGTAAAACCTTCATTAGGATTTTCGGAATTTGAAAAGTTAAAAATTGATCAATATGTGACTCATGGAGGGAAGGTATTATTTTTTTTAGATCGACTAAGTGCTGAGATGGATAGTTTGCAAATTAAAAATGAAGTGATAGCGTATGACAGAAACTTGAATCTAAATGATCTGCTTTTCAAATACGGTGTAAGAATTAATGCTAATTTATTAATGGATTTACAATGTGATTATTTGCCTTTTGACATAAATGGGAATGGTCAATTTGAATTTTTACCTTGGAACTATTTTCCAGTATTAGAGTCTCCTGAAAATCATCCAATCAACAAAAATATTGGATTTGTTTCTGGTCAATTTACAAATACGATTGATACCGTTGAAGCGGAAGGTGTCAAAAAAACAATCATTTTACAATCATCTGTTAATGCCAGATCCATTTCAACACCTGCGCTAATTAGTGGAAATGAAAATGTAGCAGCACCCGAAGATGAAAAGTATAATTTATCTAATTTGCCGGTAGCTGTATTGCTAGAGGGTAAATTCAAATCGTTATATGCACATAGGCTAACCAATGAAATGAATGATTCCATACAAAAAAGTGGAATGAGTTATTTAGCTAATTGTGTAGCTACCAATAAAATACTTGTTGTGGCAGATGGGGATATTGTTTTGAATTCGGTTTCTAAAGGAAATCAGCCTCTTGCGATGGGAATGAATCGATATACTGCTGGTAGTCAGCGGGAGTTTCCATTTGCAAATAAATCATTTTTATTGAACGCGCTGGAATTTATGGTTAATGATTATGGATTAAGCGATGCAAAATCCAAGGAATATACCATACAGTTATTAGATACTAAAAAGCTAGAAGAAACAAGAATCATTTGGCAAATGTGTAACATAATTCTTCCAATTTTATTGGTGATAATTTTTGCATTAGTTTTTCAATGGTTTCGAAAAAGAAAGCATGTAATTTAATATAAGATGGGAAAAACAGAGATTATTTATTTTGTGTTTAGTGTAGTTGTCCTATTGGCTCTATTTGTTGATTTGGGATTATTTAGTAAGAAAAATAAAATCGTTAGCTATAAGGTTGCATTACTCCAGACTTTTTTTTGGGTTTTATTGGCGTTTTTATTTGGCGCTTTTATTTGGATAGAGGAAGGGGACAAGCTCGCATTAGAATACATCAGTGCTTATCTATTGGAATGGAGTTTAAGCGTTGATAATATTTTTGTTTTTATAATTATTTTTTCAGCTTTTAATGTAAAAGAAATATTTTACGGTAGAGTTCTGTTGATTGGTATTTTAATGGCAATCATTTTCAGAATAATATTTATTACAGTAGGTGTTATATTAGTAGATCAGTTTCATTGGATTATTTATTTTTTCGGTTTATTTTTATTGTATACGGGGTATAAATTATATACATCTACCGATGATGAACAATTTGCACCTCAGGATACTAAAGTGTATAAATTTTTAAAAAAGTACCTCCCAATAGCATCTCATGATGGAAATGGAAAATTTTATTTAAGAGAAAAGGGCAAGCCAATTTATACTACTTTATTTGTAGTAGTTGTATTATTGGCTGTAATAGACATCGTATTTGCGTTGGATTCAATCCCAGCTGTATTGGGTATTTCTTCTCATAAGTTTGTGATATATACTTCAAATATCTTCGCAGTGCTAGGATTAAGAAGTTTATTCTTTTTATTAAGAGGAGCAGTATCTAAATTTGATTATTTGCAACAAGGCATAGCAATTGTTTTATTTTTTATTGGAATTAAAATGCTAGCTGAAAATTGGATAAATAAATATGTCGATAAGGAAATTCAATTATTAATTTCTTTATTTTTTATAGTTTTATGCATCGGAGGGTCTATCTTATATTCTATTAAGTATCAAAAAAAGGGTATACCTGCAGACAATCCATAATTTTAAACATGAGCATTAAAATATTAGAATATACTATTGAGAAAATTGCACAGATTACTAATGGAAAGCTAATACAGCAAAAAACAAATCTGTCAATTGAAAATATATTATTAGATAGCAGAAGACTTATTTTTCCAGCGACAACTATTTATTTTTCTTTAGCAGGCCCTACTAGAAATGGAAATTTGTTTATTACGGAATTATATGAAAAAGGAGTAAGAAATTTTGTAGTTGACCAATCGGTTGATTTTTCATTATTCAATATTTGTACTGAAGCCAATTTCTTACAAGTAGATAATCCAAAGGCGGCTTTACAAATGCTAACCGCCTATCACAGAAATTCATTCGCTTATCCAGTAATTGGAATAACAGGAAGTAATGGTAAAACAATCATTAAAGAATGGTTGTATCAATTATTAAACAGCCATTATAATATTGTTAGAAGTCCTAAGAGTTATAATTCTCAAGTTGGTGTTCCTTTAAGTATTTGGCAAATGAGTTCCACTAACACCCTTGGAATATTTGAAGCGGGAATTTCGCAAGTAAATGAAATGGAACTTTTGCAAAAAATTATAAATCCCACTATTGGTGTTTTAGGATTTATTGGTGATGCTCATTCAGAAGGATTTGAAAGTGTTTCTGAAAAAATTCTGGAAAAATGTACATTATTTACCAATAGCCGTGTATTGATTTATTGTTCGGATGATAAAGTTGTACATGATGTAATACATTCATTCACTAATACGGTAAATACTTCAATGCAATTATTTACATGGAGTAGAAGCCGTGAAGCCAATTTGTTTATATCCAATATAAAGAAACAAAATCATAGTGCTGAAATTCATTGTATTCATAACGATATTAGTTTTAGTTTCACGATTCCATTTTCTGATGACGCTTCAATTTATAACGCGATTACCTGTTGCGCTACAATGCTTTACCTTAAGCAACCAATCACAGAGATTGCAATAAAAATGAATGAATTGCGGCCTTTAGCAATGCGATTAGAATTGATACAAGGAATCAATCAGTGTTCAATTATAAATGATAGTTACAGCGCAGACATGGAGTCTTTAAAAATTGCCCTTACTTTTCTAGAACAACAAGATTTGAATACGAAAAAAACAGTAATCTTAAGTGATATGTTGCAAATAGGGCTTGCAGACAATCAGCTGTATACTCAACTTTCAAAACTCATAGAAGAAAAAAAACTATTTAGATTTATAGGAATAGGCCCCTCGATGATTGCTAATCAAAAATTATTTGAAAATATAGAAAATAAGCAATTTTATTCATCAACTGCTGATTTTTTGTCAAATAGCAATCATTTACAATTTCAAAATGAAACTATATTATTGAAAGGAGCGAGGGTTTTTGAATTTGAGAAAATAAACAGAGCACTTGAACAAAAAATTCACGATACAATACTAGAAATAAATTTAACTGCCATCAGAAGCAATTTAAAAACTTATAAACAACAATTACAAAAAGGTGTAAAGTTAATGTGTATGGTAAAGGCTTTCAGCTATGGAAGTGGTAGCCATGAAATTGCCAGTGTTTTGCAGCATGAGGGTGTTGATTATCTTGCAGTTGCCTACGCAGACGAAGGAGTAGAATTACGACAAGCTGGTATTCATTTACCCATAATGGTGATGAATGCAACTATTGATAGTTTTTCAACTTTATTACAATATAATTTGGAGCCTGAATTATACTCCATCAAAATATTAGAAGCTTTTAAAAATTATTTAGATCAATCTAAAACCAAGCAATATCCCGTTCATTTAAAATTAGATACAGGAATGCATCGATTAGGATTTATGGATTCAGATATGCCAGTGCTATGTAATTATCTGAAAAGTAATGATGCAATGAAAATAGTATCTGTTTTTTCTCATTTGGTAAGTAGCGATGATGCAATGTCGGATTCGTTTACAATGAAACAATCAAATTTATTTCATAAAATGACAGAAGAAATTAAAAAAGTAGTACCATATTCATTTATCAAACACCTTTCGAATACTGCTGCAATAAAGAGGCATAATTCTTTACAGCTTGATATGGTTAGATTGGGTATTGGCTTGTATGGTATTGATAATAATTTAACATTGCAAAATGTAACTACCTTAAAAACTACTATAGCCCAAATAAAAAGCGTAAAAAAAGGTGAATCCGTAGGGTATGGCAGAACAGGTTTGCTTGATAAAGATGCTACAATTGCTACGGTTAGAATTGGTTACGCAGATGGGTATTCAAGATCATTAAGCAATGGGGTAGGAAAAATGTTGGTAAATGGTCATTTGGCTTCAGTAGTAGGTAAAGTGTGTATGGATATGACTATGTTGGATATTTCAGGTATCAATGCACAAGAAGGAGATGAGGTAGTTGTTTTTGGTGAACAATTGCCAGTAAAGCTTATCGCAGATTGGTCAAATACTATTTCATATGAAGTATTAACTAATATCTCTCAACGAGTAAAAAGGGTTTATTTTGAAGAGTAAATTTGATACAGTCAATAATATTCAACCCTTTTAGTTTCTAAAAGTCTCTAAATAAAATCCCCCTTATCTTTGCTAAATATCTCATAAAAAACAAAATGTGCACATGAAAAAAATTCATGTTTTTTTAATAGTCTTACTTATTGTAATTGCCGATCAATTTCTAAAGTATTATGTAAAAACTAATTTTGAATTAAATACATCAAAACCTATTTTAGGTCAATGGTTTCATTTGTATTTTGTTGAAAATCCTGGCATGGCTTATGGATGGAAATTTGGAGGAAATTGGGGTAAAATTGTATTGACAATATTTAGGTTAGGTGCAGTTGTTTTTGGCTTTTTTTATTTAGGCAGAATAATAAATCAAAAATATCATAAAGGCTTCATCATCTGTGCATCATTAATTTTTGCAGGCGCATTAGGAAATTTAATTGATAGTTGTTTTTATGGATTAATTTTTGATAAGGGTATGATATTGAGTACTCAGATCAATGATTATTTAGGTTATGATGGATTGGCAGTATTGTCAAAAAAAGGTTACACGTCATTTTTACACGGTAATGTGGTGGATATGCTTTATTTTCCAATTATACATTCTAGTTTCCCTGCCTGGTTTCCAGTATGGGGGGGGCAGGATTTTGAATTTTTTCGTCCTATATTTAATATCGCAGATGCATCAATCAGCGGAGGTGTGATTAGCATTATTTTGTTTCAGCGATTTTTTTTTAAAAATGAACAGGAAGTGATAGATGATAGTCTATTAGAAAAAAAGGAATTGAAAAATGATTAAGCAGCAATAATAAATATCAATTTTATGAGATTTTATTCAATTTGTATAAAAACGTTATTATTATTTTGGCTATTTTCTTCTTGCCAAAAGGAGTTGTATTTTGAATATAATAGTCCTGCAACTGCAATACTTGTTGCTGATTTATCCTTTGATTGTGTGGGTGACTCTATTAAAGGTGACTACATTAAAGATTCGGTTTTAACTTCAGAAAATTATGTGGATGTGAAGCTAGATGTTTCTTTAGCTGGCACCTACATCATTCAATCAGACACTGTTAATGGATTTTATTTTAAAGGGGAAGGTATTTTTAGCAAAGTGGGAGTGAATACAGCCAGATTGTATGGAGTTGGTAAACCAATTAATGCATCAGTTACTCATTTTAAAGTCACTTGTAATAATAGTTACTGTGAATTTAATATCAATGTTACAAACAAAACCAATGATTCATTAGCTGTATTTATATTGGGTGGTGATCCTAATGCATGTTCTGGCGCAGTACTATCCGGAACCTACATGCAAAATCTTCCGCTTACTTCAGTTAATACTGCCCGAGTTAATATAACAGTTCAAAATCCTGGGAGCTATACAATAAGTACACCTGTTATTAATGGGGTTAGCTTTACGTCAACTGGTACACTCTCTTTAGGTAATATATCGATGGTACTTCAAGGCAATGGAGTCCCATTAGCATCCGGCGCTTTTAATTATCCAATTTCATTTGGAACTACCCAATGCTCATTATCTGTTAATTTTTCTCCTGCGGCACCACCTGCAGTTTTTACATTTGGAGGAATTTCTGGAAATTGTGATGCTGTACCACTAGGTAATTATATTCAAAATATACCTACCGATCAAACAAACACACTTAACCTTTCTGTAAATGTTACTACACTAGGAAGTTATACAATCTCAACAAATCTTGTCAATGGGATTTCCTTTATCGGTAGTGGAGTATTTACAACTACAGGCATTCAAACAGTTACTTTATTTGCATCAGGAACTCCATTAACAGGTGCACCATATCCATTTGCTTACACCGTTAATAATGCAACTGGATGCGGATTTTCATTAAATGTTTCTGGAGATTATATTATTTGCAAGATTGATGGTGTATTTACTACATTTAATGATAGCGCTTCTGCAAGAATTACCGCTAGTCCCGCTGGGCCAATGTTAAGTATTGATGGAAGGCAAACGAGTGCATTATATCCAAAAATAAATATTCAAGAAATAAAAACAAGTGGAAGTATTGTGGTTGATTCAGTCAATGTTAATACACCAAACATAACACTTAGTAGTAAATATTACGATCCAACAAATATTGATTATTCTGCTTTAACAAGTACTACTATTCAAACAAATCCGTTTACGCTTGTTATATCTTCACTTATTTCTACTCCTTCAAGAAGAATAAAAGGAAAGTTTTTTGGAGTAATAAAAAATAACGCTGGCGCAGGGCCGGGCCAAAAAATTATTACAGAAGGGTACTATGATTTGCAATTACAATAAACCTTCCTTTAAAAAAAGGTATTTAAATCTTTCCAACCATTTTAGAAGGGACAACCCATTCGTCAAATTCTTCTGAGGTTAAATAACCTAATTGTATAGACATTTCTTTTAAAGTAGTTCCTTGTTTATGTGCTTTTTGGGCAATTTCTGCAGCTTTATAATAACCAATTTTTGTATTCAGTGCAGTAACGAGCATAAGAGAATTATCAACATGCTTTTTAATATTCGATTCAATAGGTTCAATTCCTGCAGCACATTTATCATTAAAGGAAACACATCCATCTCCAATTAATCTAGCACTATGTAAGAAATTATAAATCATCACAGGTTTAAAAACATTTAATTCAAAATGTCCATTACTCCCAGCAATGCCTATTGTAACATCATTTCCCATAATTTGTGCTGCAATCATGGTTAAAGCCTCACACTGTGTAGGATTCACTTTGCCTGGCATGATTGAAGATCCAGGTTCATTATCAGGTATAAATAATTCACCAATACCACTTCTTGGACCGGATGATAATATTCTGATATCATTAGCTATTTTCATTAAACTTACCGCAACCATTTTTAAAGCGCCATGAGTTTCCACAATTGCATCATGTGCAGCTAAGGCTTCAAATTTATTTTCTGCTGTTACAAAGGGAAGACCTGTTAATGAAGCAATATGCTTAGCTACATTTTCAGAATAATTATCAGGGGTATTAATCCCAGTTCCTACAGCGGTTCCGCCCAATGCTAATTCGCTTAAATGAGGTAATGTATTTTTTATTGCTTTCAAGCCATGTGTTAGCTGTGATACATATCCGCTAAATTCTTGCCCAACAGTTAAGGGAGTGGCATCCATAAAATGGGTTCTGCCAATTTTAACTACGTGCATAAATTCTTTGCTCTTCGCCTCCAACGTATTTCTTAATTTCTCAATCCCCGGAATAGTTACTTCTATGAGGATTTTATAAGCAGCAATATGCATTGCTGTTGGAAAAGTATCGTTGCTTGATTGTGACTTATTTACATCATCATTTGGATGCAGTGTTTTTTCTACATCTTCTAATTTCCCTCCATTTATTACATGTCCTCGGTAGGCAATAACTTCATTAATATTCATATTGCTTTGAGTGCCACTTCCAGTTTGCCAAACAACCAAAGGAAAGTATTCATCTAGTTTCCCTTCTAATATTTCATCACATACTTTACCAATAAGTAAAGATTTTTCTTTTGGCAAAACCCCTGCTTCAAAGTTGGTAATTGCAGCAGCTTTTTTCAAATAAGCGAAAGCCTTGATGATTTCTTTAGGCATCTTATTAATGTCTTCCGCAATTTTGAAGTTGTCTATACTTCTTTGTGTTTGTGCACCAAAATAAGCAGCCATCGGTACTTTTACTTCACCCATCGTGTCTTTTTCAATTCTGTATTCCATATATTTTTATTTATAGTCCTTTAAATTTTGCTGTTCTTTTTTCCATAAACGCACTAGTCCCTTCTTTCATGTCTTGTGTATTGAAGCAATCGCCAAATGCTTCTGCTTCTTTTTCATAACCTGATTTCCCATTGGTATATGCGCTGTCACTCAATACAGCAGTATTTACACATTCAATAATTTTACTAATAGCTATCGGTGCTTTTGTTTGAATTAACTGAAGTATTTCAGTTGTTTTCATTATTAAATTTTCTGCGGTAGTGATATGGTTTACCAATTTTAATTGTAATGCTTCTTCGGCATTAATAAGTTGTGCAGTCATTTGAAGCTCCATACTTTTAGACTTACCAATCAATTGAGTTAATCTTTGTGTTCCACCATAACCTGGAATTAATCCTAGATTAACTTCAGGCTGACCAAATTTTGCGTTCTCGCTACATATTCTAAAATGACAAGCCATTGCTAATTCACATCCTCCGCCTAATGCGAAACCATTTACAGCAGCAACAATTGGTTTAGGAGAATTTTCGATTTTTGAAAAAATAAATTGGCCTCTTTTTGATAGTGTTATTGCTTCTTCTTTATTGTAGGAAGAAAACTCACTGATATCTGCGCCTGCAACAAATGATTTATTACCTGCGCCTGTTATTATTGCCGATTTTATAGCAACATTAGTATATACTTCATTAATAGCACCATCAAGGTCGGTAAAAACGGCATTATTTAAAGCGTTTAATTTATCGGGACGATTTATAGTTATTGTAAATATCCCATCTTTTAAATCTGTTAAAATAGTTGTGTACATAAAATGTATTTAGAAGGGTCTGTTTTCTTTAACCCAAATTTTTATATAATCGGCAATATCAGTAGTTGTTGTGCCGGGAGCAAATAATTTCCCTACTCCCATTTGTGTTAATTTTTCCATGTCTTCTTCTGGAATAATCCCACCCCCAGTAAGTAAAACATCGGTCATATTTTTTTCTTTCATCAACGCAATAATTTTTGGGAACACAGTATTATGCGCGCCGCTTAAAATGCTAATACCAATGGCATCTACATCTTCCTGTAAGGCAGCATTTACAACCATTTCGGGTGTTTGCCTGAGCCCGGTATATATAACTTCCATTCCTGCATCTCTTAATGAAGTAGCAATTACTTTTGCGCCACGGTCATGCCCGTCAAGGCCTACTTTGGCAACTAGTACTCTAATGGGTCTTTTTTTCATTCGATATTAATTTGAGATAATGCTATTGACATTCGATTAATTGTTTCCTCCTTGCCAATCAGGTTAGCAATTTCAAATACTGCTGGTCCATATTTACCGCCTACTAACATAATGCGCATAGGCAATTGTAGTTCTCCTGGTTTGATATTTTTTTCTGCTGCCAGAGATTTAAATATATTTTCAATTTCAATGGCGCTCCAATTATTTAATGGCAACAGTTTATCTGAGAAAGATTCAAAAAATAAAGTCTTTTCAATATTCCATTTTGGTTTAATTGATGCTATATCTAATACATTTGGAGCTTGAAAGAAATATATAGATTGCTCATAAAAGTCACTCATTAGTGTACAGCGATCTTTAATGAGTGTAATAACTGTTTTGAGATAATTGTCATCATTAATTTGACTGCCATTTGACTCCATGATTAATTTAACAATTGGAAATAGTTTTTCTACAGGTAATTTCTTTATCCATTCTTGATTGAACCATTTAGCTTTTTCGTAATCAAATTTTGCGCCACTTTTATGTATGCGTTCAATAGAAAATTGACTAATCATTTCATCTAAAGAAAAAAGTTCTTGTTCTGTTCCACCATTCCAACCCAGCAGTGCTAATAAATTTATAAATGCTTCTGGTAAAAAACCTTGTTCCTTAAATCCTTCAGTGAAATCATTGTTCCTTGGATCTGTCCAGTTCATGGCATAAACAGGGAATCCGAATTTAGCCCCATCGCGCTTACTTAATTTTCCACTTGGCCCTAATATCAATGGAAGGTGAGCCCATGCAGGCATGTTTTCTAAGCCAAATAAATATTTCCATAATAAAATATGGACTGGCGAGCTACTTAACCACTCTTCGCCCCTGAAAGCATGCGTTATTTTCATTAAATAATCATCTACGACTACAGCTAAGTGATACGTAGGCATGCCATCTGCTTTTAATAATACTTTATCATCAACAACAGATGACTCAAATGAAACTTCGTGATGAATTAAATCGGTAAAAGAAATCGTTTCATTTTCGGGTATTTTTATTCGTATGACATATGGAGTAGCATTTGATAATAGAGTAGCCACTTCTTCTGCGGAAAGGGTTAATGAATTTTTCATTTTCATTCTCACATGGCTGTCATATTGAGGAGAAGGGTTTTCATCAGATTTAAAATCACTTCGCATCTTTACTAAATCTTCAGTAGTATCAAATGCATAATATGCCTGACCATTCGCAATCAATTGTTCTGCATATTTTCTATACATTTCTTTTCTTTCGCTTTGGCGATATGGGCCATAATTTCCACCATGTAACGGACTCTCATCAGGCTCAATGCCACACCATTTTAAGCAATCATAAATATATTGTTCTGCGCCCTCAACAAACCTTGTTTGGTCGGTATCTTCTATACGCAGAATAAAATCACCGCCTTGTTGCTTGGCAAAAAGATAATTGTATAAAACAGTACGTACTCCTCCTAAATGAAGTCCACCGGTAGGACTTGGAGCAAATCTAACCCTCACTTTATTCGTACTATTTTGCATGATTGCTACTTATATAGATTTTAATATAATTAAAGTGCAAAGATAACCCGATAAGAGTTTTTAGCAAAAGAATATAGTTGTTGAGCGACCTCTCTTTACAATGTATTTTGGATCCTCAATACGGATTCTAAGGCTAGATTCATCATTGGAGTAAGGGATTTTTCTCTGGCATCTGCAGAAATATTTTCTCCAGTTGGGATAACGTCAGAGATAGTTAATAATGTTGCTGCTGTTTTTCCTAAATGCTTTGCATTAGCAAATAGTGCAAACGCTTCCATTTCTACTGCAAAACAATTATTTTCTTTAGCCACTGCAGGTATTCCTGGAACGCTTCTATAAAAAATATCACTTGAATGAATATTTCCTTTCTTGAGTGGACTATTTATTTCTTGGGCTGTTTGATTTATTATGTCGAAAGCTTTACCCTGATGAGCTATCGTATTCCCTGCAATATCAAATGCATATTTTGCATAGGTTGATTCACTACAAGCATGATCAACATTTATCATATCGTAGACATTTATTTCTTCTAAATAAGAGCCAGCGGTTCCAATTCTTATTATACAATCAACATCATACTCATTATACAATTCATAAGAATAAATGCCAATAGAGGGACATCCCATACCACTTGCGCCGATGGTTACACGTACGTCTTTATAGGTGCCTGTATAATAAAAAATATTTCTAGTATGACTCACCAATTGTGCATTCGTTAACATGTTTTCGGCAATATGTTTTGCCCTTAGAGGATCTCCCGGCATAAGGACAATAGGAGCTATTTCTCCCAATTTTGCACTAATGTGTAAGCTCATATGAATCTTTTTAATTGATAGTATATGAAGTTATCGTTTTTTTTTTAAAAATAATAGGCTTTTTAAAATATTTAAACAATTCATGTTTAATAAGAATAATGAAGTTTAATTTTGATAAAAAAAAATATCATTGTTTTATTTTACTAAAACACCTTTTTGGATTAAGTGGGTATACAAATCTTGTATTTGGAAAATACCATCAAAAGATAAATCCATTTATTTAACTTTTGATGATGGGCCACATCCAGTCATTACTAACTTTGTTTTGGATGAGTTGAAAAAGTACAATGCAAAAGCCACTTTTTTTTGTATTGGGAAAAATGTAGTATTATATCCAGCAGTATATAAGAGAATTATTGAGGAAGGCCATGCTGTTGGTAATCATACGTTTAGTCATTTAAATGGCTGGAAAACATCAGACAGTGAATACCTGGATGATATTAATAAAGCGGCACTAATAATTGACAGTAAGTTATTTCGGCCACCGTATGGAAGAATAACAAAATTTCAATTAAGTCAGTTATCAAAAAATCGATTTAATTTTAAGACGATTATGTGGTCTATTTTAAGTGGAGATTTTGATAACAATATTACAAAAGAGCAATGCTGTGAATCAGTATTAAAAAATGCAACGCCAGGTTCAATAGTTGTTTTTCATGATAGCGAAAAAGCAAACGACAGAATGAGTTATGCATTACCTTTAGTTTTGCAACAGCTTTCAGAAAATGGATTTCAATTTAATAAGATTGTATAATTCAGGACTATCGATTTTTTATTTTTAATATGTTGAATATGCTTATTGATACTCATTGTCATTTATATTTATCGGAATTTGAAAAAGATATCGATGCTGTAATGAGTAATGCATTCAAAAATAATGTTCATCAATTTTACTTACCATCAATTAATAGTGAAACCACAATCGATTTGTTGCAATTAGTAGAAAAATATCCAGAGCATTGTTTTCCAATGATGGGCCTTCATCCCTGTTATGTTAAAGAGAATTATGCAGATGAGTTATCACTGGTGGAATCGTGGCTTAAAAAAAGAAAATTTTCTGCGATTGGAGAATGTGGGTTAGATTTTTATTGGGATAAGACATTCGTAAAAGAACAGTATATTGCTTTAGATCAACAAATAGAATGGGCTATAGAATATAATTTACCAATTATACTTCATACAAGAAATGCAACTCAGGAAACAATCGACGTTATAAAAAAGCACAAATGTGATAGGTTGACTGGTATTTTTCATTGTTTTGGTGGAAGTATAGAGGAAGCTCATCAAATAATCGACTTAGGATTTTATGTAGGAATAGGAGGTGTTGTTACCTATAAAAATGCCGGTCTGGATGTTGTCTTAGGTGCTATAGATTTAAAGCATATTGTACTGGAAACAGATGCGCCTTATCTTTCTCCTATTCCATTTAGGGGGAAAAGAAATGAAAGCGCGTACATAAAAAATATTGCAGAAAAAATAGCAGAAATAAAAAAATGTAGAGTTGAAGATGTTGAACAAATAACCACTTCAAATGCAAAGACAATTTTTAAATAACAAAAAATAAATTATAATTGACCTTTTTGATTTTATTATATGAATATAAATGAACTATACGAAATCTATTTAAAATATCCTTCGATACAAACGGATACAAGAAAAGTAAAAGAAGGAGATATTTATTTTGCATTAAAAGGACCAAATTTCAATGGAAATTTATTTACGGGTAAGGCAATAGAAAATGGAGCTGTTTATTGTGTTGTAGATGAAGCAATAAATCAAAATCATAATAGAATTATTGTAGTTCAAGATGTACTTGAAACTTTACAACAGCTAGCCAAAAAACATAGGGAACAATTTAATATTCCTTTTATTGCAATCACAGGAAGCAATGGTAAAACAACCACTAAAGAATTGATTCATGCTGTGTTGTCCAGTACTTACAAAACATATACTACAGAAGGGAATTTGAATAATCATATTGGTATCCCACTTACTATATTAAAGGTGAAGCAAGATGCCGAAATGGCTGTGATAGAAATGGGTGCAAATCATCAAAAAGAAATAGAAGCATATTGCTTATATTCCATGCCAACACATGGTTTGATAACCAATTGTGGTAAAGCACATCTGGAAGGATTTGGTGGTGAAGAGGGTGTAAGAAAGGGTAAGGGTGAATTGTTTGATTATTTAAAACAGCACAATGGAGTAGCTTTTATTTATCGAGATTATGATTATTTAACGGAAATGAGTTCTGGCATTACCAACATTATTTCATATGGTTCTTCTGATTCTAATGCTGAACTTGTCGGACAAATTTTGAGTGATACAGCGTATTTAAATGTTTCGATAATAAAAGGGGCATCGATAGAAAATATTGATACCCATTTGGTAGGAGGATATAATTTACCAAATATTCTTGCGGCCGTATGCATTGGAAAAGTATTTAACATTACAGATGAAAAAATAAAGAGTGCATTAGAGTCATATTTGCCATCCAACAGCAGATCTCAATTAATTCATAAAGACTCAAACACAATAATACTAGATGCATATAATGCAAATCCTAGTAGTATGAAATTAGCCGTAGAGAATTTTGCAAAAATGCAGGGGCAAGATAAAGTATTGATTATTGGAGGAATGATGGAATTAGGTAAGAGCAGTCATTTGGAACATTTACAAATAGTTGAGTTGATAAAAAAGTTTGATTGGAAAGAAGTTGTATTGGTAGGAAATCAGTTTTCGGGTATAGAAGGCAGTTATCTTCATTTCAATTCATCAGTGGAAGCTCGTGAATGGTATTTATCCAAAGGCTATAAAAATATTCAAATTTTATTGAAGGGGTCTAGGAGTATGCAAATGGAAAAAGTATTGGAATGATTCGAAAATAACATGAATAGCCTTACTTTTGCAAACCAAATCTTTCTTGAAGGAGAGTTGTCCGAGTGGCTGAAGGAGCACGCTTGGAAAGCGTGTATACGGGAAACTGTATCGAGGGTTCGAATCCCTCACTCTCCGCAAAGCAAGCTTGAAACCTGCGAGAAATCGCAGGTTTTTTCATTGACGGTAAAAAGCCATGTTTGCTTGTGCGAGTTAGCGGGAATGAAAAAACAAAGACCCGCACTTGCGGGGCTGGTATTAAGCGAAGATTTGACGCCCCCCAATCTGGGATGTGCGTAGCAAATCCTTCACTCTCCGCATCATTTCTAACAAGAAAAATAGGGCCAACAACAATTTCTTTTGTTATATGGGTTTAAAAATTTCCTAAAAAAACGAGTGAAATCAATGCTTTGCAGGCTTAGACAGCTGAAAAAAAAGATTTGAAAGAAACTATTTCTAAAACCCTTTTGTTTTTATTAAAGCGGAGACTAGATTTAAATAATTTATTTTTTAAATTGAATCTATACGAATATATGTTCTTAGAGAATCCACATAATCTTGAAAGGCTTTATTGCCCTTTGGAGTAATCTTGCAGGTTGTGACAGGGTATTTACCCTTAAAACCTTTTTTAAGTATTATATAACCTGCTTTATTTAATTTATCAAGCTGAAGGCTCAAATTACCAGCTGTTACATTTGTTTTTTCTTTTAGATACACGAATTCTGCCTCTTCAAGACCTATCAATAAGGAAACTATTGCTAGTCTTAATTGTGAGTGCAAAATCGGGTCAAGCTCTTTAAACATTTCTATTTTTCATTAAAATACCAGGAATAAAGCAAGATGAAATTGCCGCTAGTGCCGCACAAAGAAGTTGTACTTCTAGATTAGAAAAAATGCTGATACCCGACAAAGCCATTCCAAAAACCCCACCAACAAT
>CANICR010000004.1 GCA_947466405.1 Chitinophagaceae bacterium
AACATTTCAACAGAAAAAGAAAAGGCCATTCCAAAGTATATATAATTTTTAAATTGAAGCGATTCGGCTTTTTCGGCATCCCAGCCTTCCATCACTAAACTTAGCCCAATCATTACCAAAAATGAAAGCGCCAACATTTTTATTGTTGGGTGATGATGAATAAATTGTGAAATTTTAGGACTAAATAAAAACATAATAATCATCGCAATAATGACAGCAGCAATCATAATTTCTAAATGTTTGGCTGTGCCACCAGCAGTAATAATACTATCAAATGAAAAAATTGCATCAATAAGCATAATTTGCCCTATCGCATTTAATAAGGTAAGTTTTGCTTTTTGGTTACTTCCAGCTTTTAAATCTTCTCCCTCAAGTTTAGCATGAATTTCCATTACGGACTTATAAATAAGAAAAACGCCGCCTACTAACATTACAATACTTGCCAAATCGAAGCCTTTGTGAAATATTGAAAGAATTGGTTTGCCCTTTTGCTGAAGTAGCCAGCTTAAACCAAATAACAATAAACTTCTGGAAATCATACCCGTAATCATCCAAGTTCTTCTTGCGATAATTTCTTCACTTTCTTTCTTTAAACGATTCATGATAATACTAACAAAAATCACATTGTCAATACCCAGTACAATTTCTAAAATTACTAGAATGAAAAAACTGAGGAGACTTTCAGAGGTGAATAGATAACTCATTATTAAGTACGACTTTATTTAATTTAAAAATACAAATCTACAGTACTATCTTTTAACACAACTATATTGTCAAAAAAAGTAAAAAAATTGCAACTAAGGAATAAATTGTATATTTGCAACATTGTTACAAAAAATAGCATGAAAAATATCTATTCAATCTTTTTATTTTCTTTTGTTTTCTTATCGGGAAACACTTTTGCAATGCTTACAAATAAAGGAGAATTCAGTGGCATAGTTAAAGATCGTAACTCGGGCAATCCTATTGAAGGGGCCTCTGTTTATATATCTGATCAAAAAATTGGTAGTAGTACGGATAGCAAAGGTTTGTTTTTGATAAATAACATTAGTGATGGAAAGCATCTGGTAGAAGTGTCTCATGTTGGATATGCTACTATTGCCATGTATGTGTATATAAATGGGAATACTAAGAAAGATTTTTTTCTAACTCAATCGATTATTGAAAATAATGCAGTTGTTGTTACTGGTGTTAGCAAAGCAACGCAATTAAAAAATATTCCATTCCAGGTTTCTGTAATGCGCAAGCAAGATTTATTACAAACCTCTTCAATGAATATTATTGAAAGCATCACAAAAAAAGCGGGTGTTTCCTCTATATCTTCAGGACCAGCCATTTCCAAACCCCTTATAAGGGGTTTGGGCTATAATAGAGTACTTACCATTAACGATGGAGTAAGACAAGAAGGTCAGCAATGGGGTGATGAACATGGTATAGAGATTGATGATGCCAGCGTTAATAAGATTGAAATATTGAAAGGGCCTGCTTCTTTGGTGTATGGAAGTGATGCAATGGCAGGCGTAATTAATATTATCTCAAATGTTCCAGCACCTAATAATACCATAAAATTAAATGTCGCGACTAATTTACAGAGTAATAACAATTTACAATCACTTAACGGAAATATTTCAGGCAATAAAAATGGATTTAACTGGAATGCATATGGTACCACAAAACAAGCAGGAGATTATAAAAACAAGTACGATGGGTATGTTTTCAATTCAAAATTCAACGAGCACAATATGGGTGGTTATGTAGGCTATAATAGTGCTTGGGGATTTAGTCATTTGCTATTTAGTAATTTTGATTTGAAAGCCGGTCTGGTTGAAGGAGAGCGTGATAGTTTGGGTAATTTCATTAAGTCTGAAGTTGGTACAGTTATAACAAACCCAACCACACAAGATTTTAAAAGTACCAATCCCGAAATTCCTTTTCAGCATATCCAACATTTTAAGTTGGCTACAGATAATAGCATTAGACTTGGTAATAACCACTTAACATTAAATATTGGTTGGCAACAGAATAAACGAGAAGAATTTGGCAACGTTGAAGATCTAAATGAGAGAGCTTTGTTTTTTGACATGAATACTATGACCTATGTATCTCAATTTCATTTTAAAGAAAAAAAAGGGTGGAAAAATTCAATAGGGTTCAACGGAATGTATCAAAAGAATGCCAATCATGGAGTAGAGCAGCTAATACCTGATTACCATTTATTAGACAACGGAATTTATTTTTTCTCTCAAAAAGAGTATAATAAAATAAATATGAGCGGCGGCATGAGGTATGATACTAGAAATTTACAGGCCAATTCTCTCAAAGAAAATCAAATGGAAAAAGGGGAGGCCTTTAATAAAAAATTCTCTAATTTTTCTGGTAGCATAGGATTAACATATCCAATCAATAAGCATATAAATATTAAAGCAAATCTAGCAAAAGCATTCAGGGCACCAAGCATACCAGAGTTAGCTTCCAATGGCGCTCATGAAGGAACATTGAGGTACGAATATGGAAACAAAGACTTGCAAAGTGAAATAAGTACACAGACCGATTTTGCAATAGAATTTTCAACAACTCATTTTTCATTAAATGTAGCTTCTTATTTAAATCGGTTCAGTAATTTTATTTTTTATAGAAAACTACAAAACATACAAGGCACAGATTCTATAATAATTGTAAATGGCAATAATCTTTCTGCCTTTAAATTTGATCAGCAAGGAGCAAATTTAAGCGGATTGGAATGCATTTTAGATATTCATCCGCATCCTTTAGATTGGCTTCATATTGAAAATACTTTTTCATTTGTTTCCGGCAAATTTAACTCAGTAATTGAAGGGTCGCATAATCTTCCATTTATCCCTTCACCAAAATTATTAACAGAATGCAGAGCTGATTTTAAGCAAGTAAGTAAAAGCTTTAAAAATTGTTATGCAAAAATTGAAATAGACTATACGTTTAAACAAAACAACCCATTTACTGCCTATAATACTGAAACTAAAACAGCAGCCTATACTTTATTAAATTTCGGAATCGGCACAGATTATTACCTTAAAAAAAATCATCAACTTCTTTCAGTTTATTTTACTGCTTCTAATATAGCAGATGTTGCTTATCAAAGTCATTTAAGCAGATTAAAATATGCTGCTGAAAATATGGTTACAAAAAGGCAAGGCGTTTTTAATGTTGGAAGAAACTTTGGGATTAAAATAAATGTCCCTTTGAGTTTCACATTGAAATAAATTGACTATTCAAATTCTTTAGGCTTCGTCTCCTTATAATTTTCATCATATCGAATAAAAAACCTCATGTAGATAACCCTACTTAATCTCATAATCCAGGGTTGCAACACAATGAGACAAATTGTATTTGTTATAAGCCAATAAAAAATCCTATTGTCTTCTGTTGAAATACCTACTAGAACATACCAGGCAACAAAAGTAGTCACTGATATTGCTACCGCTAACGCATAACTTACATATCCGGTTCCAATCCAAAACCCCGGCTCCATATCGTATTTTTGATCACAAACAGGACAGCTCTCAGGCATATCAAAAATATGCTTTAAGGATAGCTTTCTATACGCATTTGAATCTGTAAACATTTCTCCTTTTCTGCATCGAGGACAAAGCATTTTAAAAATACTTAGATAGTAATTTGGTTTTTTATTTTTCAATTCCTTCATTCAGCAAAGATATTTTTTTAAATTATCAAATGTCTGCTTTCTTTCTTTCGCCAATTTGTTGCCACCACATAGCATAATACAATCCTTTGTCATCCACTAAAGCCTGATGTGTTCCCGTTTCTACAATATTCCCTTTTTCTAATACATAAATCTTATCTGCATGCATAATAGTGCTAAGTCGATGAGCTATTAATATTGTTATTTGTTCCTTGGCTATGGATATTTCCTTTATAGTATTTGTTATTTCTTCTTCAGTTAATGAATCTAAAGCAGAAGTAGCTTCATCAAAAATCAAAATCCTTGGCTTGCGCAATAATGCTCGGGCTATAGAAATACGTTGCTTTTCACCACCACTTAATTTTAAGCCTCCTTCACCAATAATGGTTTCTATACCTTTTTCAGCACGAGATAATAAATTTGTACAGGAAGCTTTTTGTAATGCTTCATTAATATTTTCAGCTGATGCCATCGGGTTTACAAATAATAGATTTTCTTTTATTGTACCACTAAACAAGTTGGTGTCTTGTGTAACAAAACCAATTTGATTTCTCAAGTCATCGAATCTTATTTCTGTTTCATCTAAATTATTATATAAAATACGCCCCTCTTTGGGACGATATAAGCCTACTAAAAGTTTCATTAACGTAGATTTTCCACTACCGCTCGGACCAACAAATGCGATTGTATTTCCAAGGTTTACGTCAAAACTAATGTCATCAATAGCTTTATGAGAAGCTGTTTGATGTTGAAAGGAAACATGCTTAAATGACAATGATTCTATTAAACCTAACTGTGTTGGATTTATCGGCTCTGCTTCAGGAGCTTTTTTCATCAGCTTGTCGAAATTATTAAGCGAAGCTTCTGCTTCCCTGTATGATAATAATATATTTCCAATTTCTTGTAAAGGGCCAAAAACAAAAAATGAAAAAATCTGCATTGTCACCAATTGTCCCGCATCCATTTGATGATGAAATATCAACCACATGAGAATAAATAAAATAACTTGCCTTAATGTATTTACCATTGTTCCCTGAACAAAACTGATGCTTCTAATTCTCTTTACTTTTTTTAGCTCTAATCCAAGAATTTTGTAAGTGTTTTTATTTAATCTTTCTACTTCCTGATTAGTTAATCCAAGGCTTTTAACCAATTCAATATTCCTAAGCGATTCGGTGGTTGAGCCTGCTAAAGCTGTAGTTTCACTCACAATCTTTTTTTGAATCAGTTTTATTTTTTTACTGAGTTTATTAGTGATAATGGTTAAAACGCCAATTCCTATAAGGTAAGCTAAAGGTATACGCCAGTTAATGAAAACAGCTGCATAAACAAATACAAATATTACGCCTATGATTACCCCAAAAAGAATATTGATAAAATTGACCATGAATTTTTCAACATCGCTTCTTACTTTTGTAAGGATGGATAATGTTTCACCACTTCTTTGGTCTTCAAAATCTTGATAAGGTAATTTCATTGCATGCTGAAGACCGTCCGTAAAAACTTTTGCGCCAAACTTTTGAATCACAAGATTTAAGAAATAATCTTGAAAAGCTTTTGCAATTCGGCTAATCATTGCAACAGATATTGAGAAAAGTAAAATATAAAATACGCCCAATTGAAAATAAGGGTTCCCTTTTCTCATTATTGATTCATAACCCCAAAAAAAGTCAACGCTTGAAAATGTCTTTGATTGATAATCCCCAGCCAAGTTCACCAGTTTACCAAGTAGAATAGGATCAATTAAGGAGAAGCCAATATTAATGGATGCTAGTAACAGGGTTAGTACTACAAGCCATTTATGTGGTTTAAGATAGTGAAGTAAAATCCGCATTATTTTCTTTTTTTACAGTATAACAAGAATAGTGCAATTTTATAAATAATGACGTAAAGGCAGACAATTATCCTGTATTTATTTTTTAATTCAATTTCCCCAATTCTCTCTATCCAAACTTCTATACTGTATGGCTTCGGCCAAATGTTCGGGTTGTATTTCATCACTGGCAGCCAGGTCGGCAATCGTTCTGCTTACTTTTAAAATTCTATCATATGCCCTGGCAGATAAATTCAGCTTACCCATAGCCGATTTTAATAATCTTTTACTTACATCATCAATCATGCATATTTCCTTAAGCATTTTACTACTCATTTGCGCATTGGCATAAATGCCGGGATAACTTTTATATCTTTTGGCTTGTATTCCTCTGGCATTAATTACTCGTTGCTTGATTATTTCACTTTTTTCATAGGCTTGTTTAGAAGATAATTCATCAAAAGCAACAGGAGTAACTTCAACATGTAAATCAATCCTATCTAGTAAAGGCCCCGAAACTTTATTTAAATATTTTTGAACTAACCCTGGAGGACAACTGCATTCTTTTTCAGGATGGTTAAAATAGCCACATGGACAAGGGTTCATACTTGCAATGAGCATGAAATTTGCCGGAAAATCTAGTGCAATTTTTGCACGTGAAATAGTTACTTTTCTTTCTTCCATAGGTTGTCGCATAACCTCTAAAACTGTCCTTTTAAATTCAGGGAGTTCATCTAAAAAAAGTACTCCATGGTGTGCTAAAGAAATTTCTCCAGGCTGAGGATTTCCTCCGCCACCAACTAATGCAACATCAGATATTGTATGATGAGGGCTTCTAAATGGTCTTTTGCTGATGATACCTGTATTTTCAGGAATTTTCCCGGCAACACTATGAATTTTTGTAGTTTCCAATGCCTCCAATAAAGTTAATGGCGGTAATATGGTAGGTAAGCGTTTAGCCAACATTGTTTTACCCGCACCTGGTGGTCCAATTAATATTGCATTATGTCCACCTGCCGCTGCAATTTCTAGTGCTCTTTTAATATTTTCTTGACCTTTTACATCGGCAAAATCAATTTCATAATTACTTTGAGATAATAAAAAAGTATCTGTGTTTACTACAATTGGATTGATTTTTTTTGAATTATTTAAAAATGCTACTACATCTTTAATGTGGGACACTCCAAAAACATTAAAATCATTAACCATTGCAGCCTCATTTGCATTCTCTTTAGGCAAAATAAGGCCTTTGAAATTTTCTTTTTTGGCTTGCAAAGCAATGGGTAATGAGCCTTTAATTGACTTGATGGCACCATCTAAACTTAATTCACCCATAATGATGTACTGCATAATTTTTTCTGGATCATTTATTTGTCCAGTTGCCCCCAATATTCCAATCGCAATTGATAAATCAAATGCAGTACCTGTTTTTTTGATATCTGCAGGAGCAAGGTTTACCAATAATTTAGTGCGAGGCATATAAAATTTGTTGCTTTTTAATGCACTTTCTACCCGTTGCAAACTTTCCTTAATAGCATTATCAGGTAATCCAACAATAAAGTAATTTTTGCCTTGATTATTAACATCTACTTCTACTGAAATAGTAATTGCCTCTACACCATAAACAGCACTTCCAAATGTTTTAACGAGCATTTGTAAAAGTGATAAACAACTCCAAAGAAAACAAAGTGGAGTACACTAAAAACAAAAAGAATAACTACTTATTTTATGGGGGATTTCAACAAAAAATAAATTAGTATGTAGCAGATGAAAAAGATAAAATGAATTATGTAATTACAATATTTCATATCTTTAATGATCACATCATTTACATGCAAAGAGAAGCAAAGATATTAATTTTACTATTCATTATTTTTTCCATTCATACATCGGCACAGTCTACGTTTATTAATCTTGGAAATAGGGATAATCATTTTTTAGACAGGGTTGAAATAAAATATAATAAAATAGGGAATTTCAACTTCACTACCGTAAAGCCATTCAGTAGAAATTTTTTAATGCAACAAATTAATTTAGTTGATAGTCAACATCTAAATAGCATAAATAAAATTGATAAATACAATTTCGAGAGTCTTTACATGAACAATATCGAATGGGTTAATCCAGCTTCTTCTTTTTTTAAAAGTAAACGATCCTTGATAAAGTCGTTATATGTTACGAAGGCTAATCTTTTTGAAATAAAAAATGAAGATTTATTTCTTTGCATTAATCCAATTATTAATATCCAATATGGGCATGAATCTGGCTATGGCAAAGAATTATTTATTAATACAAGGGGTTTGACAATGCGGGGAGTGATTGGAAATAAAATTGGCTTTTCTTCAACTATTACAGATAATCAAGAAAGAGGCCCTCAGTTTTTTCAGCAATTAGTAAGCCAATATAAAGCCGTTCCAGGAGTTGGATTTTACAAGGATTTTAAAGAAGATATTTCCGCCAATGATTATTTCGATGGAAGGGGATATATTACTTTTAATTCAGGTAAATTTATTGATTTTCAATTAGGCTTTGATAAAAATTTTATTGGAAATGGGTATAGAAGTCTTTTTTTGAGTGACAATGCTAACAGTAATCTTTTTGCTAAAATTAATACACGACTTTGGAAATTCAATTACCAGAATTTATATATGGAATTGATGCCTCAATTTAAGAAAAAAGGCGATCTTTTATTAAAAAGAAAGTTTGCTGTAATTCATCATTTAAGCATTGACGTTACTAAAAAACTAAATATTGGATTATTTGAAAGTGTAATGATGTCAAGAAGTGACCATATAGATTTCGAATATTTAAACCCCATTATTTTTTATAGACATATAGAAGGTAATGTTGGAAGTCCTGATAACGCATTAGCTGGATTTGATTTTAAGTATAATATACAACGAAAAATTCAAGTATATGGACAATTACTGCTGGATGAATTTGTACTTTCAAAAATAAAAAACGAACCATCAAATTGGGTTAATAAATTTGGATATCAGTTAGGCGCTAAATATATTGATGCTTTTAGTATTCGAAACCTTGATTTGCAAATTGAAATGAATAGAGTTAGGCCATTTACATATAGCCATAATGATACCATTTGCAATTATACACATTACAATCAACCTTTGGCTCACCCTCTTGGTGCAAATTTTCAAGAATTGATTGGTGTTATATCTTTTCAGGCATCTCCAAGACTAAATTTATATGCTAGAGGTATTTATTATTATAAAGGAATGGATAGTTCCTCACAAAGTTATGGAGGAAATATTTTTAGAAGCTATAATGCAAGGGGTAAGCAAAATAATGGCTTTTATGTAGGAAGTGGAAATAAAATACATTGCCTAAATTTATTACTCAATGCCTCTTATGAAATCAAGCGTAATTTATTTTTTGATGCAGGATTCTTGTTAAGAAATAATAAATCGCAAAATCAAAAAATATCTAACAGTGCATCTGTATTTAATGTAGGTATCAGACTCAATATAACTAGGAGAGAGTATGATTATTAAGAGAATGGCTGTGTTTATTCAATAATAAAGGAAAATGAAATCGTTCTTGATTTTATTTGATCAATCACGTTTGAATATTTTAAATTCTCATCTCTGCTATGAACATTATTTAATCCCCAGCCAACTTTCAATTCAGGTGATAGTACAAACATGGGGAAATAGAAATGAAATCCTATACCTGCCTCAATACCATAATCAAGTTTTTTTAATTTAATTTGCCTTTCTGCATTCTTATCTCCTGCATTACCTGCAAAGTCATATTCGAGTTTTCCCCCGGCTAGCATGTATACTTTTAGGTTATTTATACGATCACTGTTGAATTTGATTTGTACAGGAAGCGCAAGTGTAATTCCCTGTACTTTTTTGATGGTAATACTATCTTCTTCATAATATTTTTCAGGGACTCTTAATCGATATTCAAAGGCTTTTTCAGTAAAAATTAAATCAAGCGGATAGGTGCGAAGATTAAAATGTTCATTCAGATTCATATCTACAAGCCATGCTAAGCTGACTCCAGAACTTTGAAGACTTTCTATCCCTAAAACACTATCTCTCGAAGTAAAATAGGGGTTATTGTTAAAATGATAAAATGACCTATTTGATCCTAAACTGATTCCAAAGTGAAATAATTTATCATCATGATTTGGTAAATTATATTCTGGTTCAAATTGAGCAAAAGAAATTGATTTGACAGAATTCAATAAAATAATGAGTAAGACTACTTTGTTCCGCAATATATACTGCATATTCCCAAGCTTAATTGTTTACAATATGTGTTACTATACCCCAAGGTATTTAAAATTTCAACAAAATAATGTCCTTCTGGAAATAATTTTATTGATTCATCCAGATAAGAGTAGGCATTTTTATTTTTTGAAAATAATTTTCCTATTGCAGGGGTTATTACTTTCATGTAAAATGAGTAAATGTTTTTGATGACAGGCTTTGTGGGTTTGCTAAATTCAAGGATTACTATTTTGCCACCCGGTTTCAATACTCTCTTTATTTCTTCTAATCCCTTTGTTAAATTTTGAAAATTTCTCACACCAAAAGATATAGTAACGGCATCAAAATAATTATCTGAAAAATCCAACAACTCACTATCTCCTTTTCTTAATTCAATTCTTTTAGAAAGCCCAGATTTTATTATTTTTTTTCTTCCAATTTCCAGCATTCCTTCACTTATATCTATTCCAATTATTTTATCGGGTTGTAGTACTTTTGAAGCTAATATGGCAACGTCAGCTGTACCGGTAGCCACATCCAGCATAATTAACGGATGATCATTTTTTAAGTGATTTAACGCTTTTTTTCTCCATCTAACATCAATTCCAGCACTTAAAAGCCTATTTAAAAAGTCATATTTTCCAGCGATGGAATCAAACATTTCAGCAACCTGATCTTTTTTGCTTAATGGCGAATTTTTATTCGGCACAACAATATCATGATTAAATGTTCTCATTTTGATTGCAAATATACATTCTTTAAACCTTTACAAAGGATTCTTATAAGATTGGGTATATTATGAGTATTTTTGCAGTACAAATTATTTACATGCTGATTAAAAATGCAATTTATACAATTAGTAGTCCGGAATTCGAAAAGTGTCCCGTTCCAGACAAGCCGGAATTTGCATTTATAGGAAGAAGCAATGTGGGGAAGTCTTCATTGATTAATATGTTATGTAATAATGATAAGCTTGCAAAAACATCTGGATCTCCAGGTAAAACGCAATTAATAAATCACTTTGATATAACAAGTAGTTCAAGTAAGGGAGTGATATTTAAATGGTTTTTAGTTGATCTGCCAGGTTATGGATTTGCTACAGTGAGCCAGCGAAGTAGAAGGCGTTGGGAACAAATGATTGAAAATTATTTAAGAAAGAGGGAAAATTTATCCATGGTTTTTGTGCTCATCGATGCTCGTCATTCCCCACAAAAAATAGATTTAGCTTTTTTAGAAAATTTAAAAGTATGGAAAATTTCTTTTTGTCTGGTTTTTACAAAAAGTGATAAAGAAAATCAACGAACTGTAAGTAAGAATGTGAAAGCTTTTTTAGAAGCTATGAAAAAAACCTGGCAATTTCTTCCACAACATTTTGTTACAAGCGCAGTTAAAAAATCCGGAAAAGATAAAATCTTAATTCACATTGAAGAAGTGGTTGATCAATTATTAGAAAAATGACAGCTTCTAATTCTTTTGATATCAGCAATTCTATTTGATGGCAAAAATAAAAAGGACCAGTCCCTACAACTGATCCTTCAAAACTAAAACCAAAATCTACCTTACTGTTTTATAATTCTTTTAATTTCTTTCTTTGTTGTTCCAAATAATTCAATGAAATACAATCCGGCTGAGGCATTGCCCATCTCAATTCTATTTGTCCCATTATTACCCATTCCAGACTTTACGATTCTACCATTTGTGTCAAATATTGTATACTTGTAATTTTCTGTTGCAGTAACTATTGCTTGATTATATACAATGGTTGGAACTATAAAAGTAGTTGAGATAACGGGCATTGTTTTTAACGCAATCATATTAGAATAAGCGATTTCTCCTGAAACAGCAATTACTTTTAATCTATAATATCTAGTTTCTGTTTTATTCACATCATAGTTAATTGCTTTGCTATCTGAATTAGTATTTATTAAATTGCTAAAGTCAATGCCATTTGAAGAGATTTCAATTATTTTAGTTTCAATGTTTGTATTAGCAATAATATTCCAGCTTAAATTATCTTTACCATCAGTAGAATTACCCATTAAGCTCACCTCGTTAATTCCTAAAGTATTAGCAACGCCAGTAAATTTATATGCGCCCAAGCTTCCATAATTAGTTGAATTTTCATTACCCGTTCCTTCTAAAATAAAGTAATAAGTTCCAGCATCTAAAATGGTATCAATTGAAATATTTAAAGTAGATGGATTGTACGTCTTAATTAAGATTTGTGAATCGTTATACAACGATACTTTTAGATCAAGGTTTGAACTAGAAAATTGATTATCATAATTATAAGGCATTGCTTCCAAATGAAGATTAGTTTGTTTAGTATAAGTAAATTTAAAAACATCTTTATCAGTATTGTTTGAAATAATGCCATCAATAATAAATGAATTATTGTCTTTGTAGCTCATTGCTTGATTTAAATCATCTGAGTAATCATCATTTCTAAATGTAAATCCATTGGCTGAAGTAATGATACTTAAATTATCCTGCATATTGCCACATCCTGTAGGTATTGGTCCGTTGTTCCATCCTGTAATATTTTTACCATAGCTATTTCCCATGATTGGAGCCCAGCTAGTTTGGTCATTACCATTTCCAGAATTGTAAGATTCAATTAAATGACAACTTGAATCATATTTAGATTGATGAGCCAATCCAAGTGTGTGACCTGTTTCATGACTGCAACATTCTGCAATGTTTTTTACATTATAACCTAATCTGTCAACAAACACGAATGCAGGTGTATTATCACCCCATACAAAAGAACCAATAAAAGAAATTCCACCCACATTTTGTTTCCAAGCACTTGTTGGCGTAATGATTACCCTTATTCTTTGATTTGCTGGAGCATTAAAATATACAGATGAATCGGTGGTGATATTAACATTAAAAGGTCTAAAATCTTCAGCAACTGAATTGAATATTTCATTGATTTGATTATCTGAAAGGATTGACGCTTCGCACATAAAGGAATTACCGTTATTCCAGATAGTATTGCTTACAAATTCACCATCAAAATCTAGGTAAATAGTAGCAGTTGCAGAAGGAAAACTATTCAGTGTAGGTAAGCAAAAGGCAGTACTTGACCAGATGAATAAGAATGAAGTAATTACTTTTTTTGTAAAGTTTTTCATTTTGGTAGGGTTTTCGAATGATCGAAATGGATTAGGATTTAGGTACTTGGGTATTCGTATTAATAACTACAATCTTGTAAGATATTTTTAAGTTCTATTTTATTTAATTGATAATTATTAGCAATGTTTTTAGAAATCATATATCCATCTTCAGCATCAGTACTTATTATTCTGCCAACATATGATTCGCTTTTATCAGTAAGTACAATTTTAGATAATTGAAAAATAGCATTTCCAAATTCTACAGATTTTATCAATAATGTTTGTTGAGTATTATTTACTGCTTGATTACTTAGTACAATACCTTTAAAAATAAAATCTTCACTAAAAGTTACTGATATTATATTCCCTGCTTTTGCATTCATTAATTCAGAAAATAGTTCCTGATGTATGCTTACAGAATTGGGTTGTGTTGCAAATATTTCTTTTTTGATTGAAGTGGTTTCCTGAGAGAATCCAAGAAAACTGTTGAGGGTAAATAACAACATTACTGTTGTTGCATAAATAGGGTTCATTGTTACGGTTTTTATAGGGTATGGATACGATTCTGACTATAAAACGCGTAGTAATTACTTTTTAGTATGTGTTAGGTAAATAAATATTAGTCATTTTTTAAAAAAATCTATAAAAATGAAATAAATGCAATATGTATTATATAGATATACAATTATTTATTAAATACATTATAAATAAAAATAATAAAAATAAGTTTCTTAATTTTATTTAGCAATTAAAGAAATCGATCAGAAATTTCAGGAGGAGGTTTCATGCAGGTTTCATTTTTAGCAAACCATTTATATCTATTATTTGATATAAACTCATATAAATAATTCCTTATTTTTTCTGGAATCAGTATCAGTATATATAGCCACTTGATATATAGAGGAAGTTTCTTTGTTATTCTTAAAACAGCTGTTGATTTAGTATAAAATTTTCCATTTTCTAATAGCAGAAACGAATTTATTGAGGTATGTAAAAGCTTGTTTTCAGCTAATATTGATTGCCCTATTTCACTTTGAATGGATACGAAATGAAAATTTTTACTCCGGTCATACTTAATGAGCAATGAGACCATTTTTATACACAAAGTGCAATAACCATCAAAGAATATTATCGACATTTTAATTAGGGGTAAAAAAAATGGCAGAATATTTCTGCCATATAAGTAAAAAAGTTATAATTAAACCAGCATCGTAACTGGGTTTTCTATGAATTTTTTTAAAGTTTGTAGGAAAGAAGCGGCAACAGCACCATCTACACTTCTATGGTCACAACTCAAAGTAACTTTCATTACATTAGTTACATCAAATCCACTTTCTTTTTTAACTACCACTTCTTTTATTTTACCAACAGCAAGTATGCAGGAATCTGGAGGATTTATGATGGCGGTAAATTCTTCAATATCCATCATTCCAAGATTAGAAATAGTGAAAGTATTGCCACTAAATTCTGCCGGTTGAATTTTTTTATCTTTAGCTTTTGTATATAAACTTTTTGTTTCAGCGGCTATTTGTGATAATGATTTTTGATCCGCGAATTTTATTACAGGAACAATCAATCCGTCTGGCATTGCCACAGCAGAACCAATGTGAATATGATGGTTACGGCGAATGAAATCATTCATCCAGCTACTGTTTACATCGGGATGTTGACGCAACGCTGCTGCTGAAGCTTTGATGATCATATCATTGAACGAAACCTTTACTGGACTGATATCATTTATTGAAACTCTCGCTAACATAGCATTATCCATATTGATTTCCATCGTCAGATAAAAATGAGGCGCAGTGAACATACTTTCGCTTAGTCTTCTTGCAATAGTTTTACGCATTTGAGTTAGTGTGATATCTGTATATCCTTCCTCTCCATTTGCAATAAAATTAATAACCGGAGCAACAGTTTCTTTTCTATCAGCAGAAGTCGGACTATAATTATCAATATCTTTTTTAATTACCCTGCCACCATCTCCACTTCCCGATAATTTTGTAATATCAATACCTTTATCAGCTGCAATTTTTTTTGCTAATGGGGATGCTTTTATTCTTTCATCATCATTGGTTGTTAAATTATTTTCTGATTGAATAGGTTGACTCATTGAAGGTGCAGCTTTTACCTCTTCTTTTGTAGATGCAGAAGTAGGCATTTCTGTAAGAAGTGATTTAAAATCTTCCCCTTCTTTACCAACTACGGCCAATATGCCATCAACTACTACAGCATTACCAGCATCAACACCAATATGAAGCAATACGCCCTCATTATAACTCTCAAGTTCCATAGTGGCTTTATCAGTTTCCACATCAGCTAAAACGTCACCTGGTTTTATTTTATCACCCACTTTTTTATTCCAAGCAATAATTTTTCCTTCAGTCATCGTATCGCTCAAACGGGGCATTCTTATTACCTCAGCCATATTTTCTGGTATTTAATAATTTGAAACTCGAAATTAATGCAAAATGGGGAAATTCAACTATTAGAATTGATTAGTTATTTTTCATTTTTTAGAAAACGTTTAAAAAAAGGACGCTTATAGCTCTAATTTTAGTTTTTCCTTTAATTCTTTGATAAAAGGATATTGCTCAGAAAGTATTTTATACAGCTCTTTATTCCCAATAGTCTTTATTTCAGCATTCTTTTCAGATTCTTTTTCTTCAATTGTTAACTGATATTTTATCAATTTATTATTAAAGAATTGTTGTAAATGGTCAATTAAATTAACCCGCTCTGATTCAATAAACTTTAGTTGAATATTACTTTCAGTGATTATATTAAATGAGTTATCATCAACAATTAATAATGTGGCTAGTTTGAAATTAGTAACGGCTGAATGATTTTTATTATTGATAAGCTTTTCAATATAGGATTCCCATGCTTGATTTAATAAAGGTATATCTAATACTCGCTTAATAAGCGGCTGATCATTTTTATTAGCCAGCTGTTGACGAATCTTAGATAATGAACCTAGTTTAGTTGTATTATTATCTGTAATTGTTTTTGTTGGAATGGCACTAGTATTCTGAATCTCAATATGATTAGGCGCAGACTCTATTACTAATTTTGCTGCGGTTGGTTTTTCTAATTTTATAGTTACCTTTTTTTGGCTGTTATCATTGATTGCAATAACGGGCAATGATTTAAAGGATATTGCTTTAGCGGAGTCAGTTATTTTTTTTTTTGAAATGCCTTCTTCATTTATTGTCAACTCTAATGCTTGCTTCAAGTAGCTAAGCTTTATCAACAAAAGTTCAATATGTAATTTCTTGTTTCTTGATTGCTTGTATTGAATGATGCCTTCGCTGATGATGTTTAATGAAGTGATAAGCCAGCCTGTGTCAGTATTTTTTGCATTTTCCAAATATTTAGGTTTAAAATCATCGGCAACTTCCAATAATACAGTTGCTTTTGGATCTTTACAAACCATAATATTTCTAATAAACTCTGCGAACCCTTCCAGAAGCGCATCACCTTCAAATCCTTTTTGATTGATTTCATCAAATAAAAGCAGGGCATCAGCAACCTGTTGTTGATATGCGTATTCTAATAATTTGAAATAATAATCTTCATCAAGAATATTTAAGTGCTCCAGTGTATTTAAATAAGTTAGGTTACCTCCAGTAAAACTAACTATCTTATCAAGTATACTCAAGGCATCTCTTAAACAACCTTCACTTTTTTGAGCAATCACATGTAATCCTGCTTTTTCGGCACTAATTTTTTCTTTTTGGGTGATATATTCTAAATGTTCAACTGTGTCATTTGTGGTAATTCTTTTAAAATCAAATATCTGGCATCGACTTAAAATCGTTGGAAGTATTTTATGTTTTTCAGTAGTAGCTAAGATAAATATGGCATAGGGTGGTGGTTCCTCTAATGTTTTTAAAAAAGCATTAAAGGCATTGGTACTAAGCATATGAACCTCATCAACAATATATACTTTGTAGGCACCTGCCTGTGGAGCAAATCTTACTTGATCAACTAATGCTCGAATATCTTCAACAGAATTATTGCTTGCTGCATCCAGTTCATGCACATTAAATGAACTGCCATTATCAAAAGAAATACAGCTATTACATTTATTACAAGCTTCTCCATCTTTATCTTTATGCTCACAGTTGATTGTCTTTGCCAGGATTCTGGCACAAGTTGTTTTTCCAACACCCCTAGGTCCACAAAATAAAAAAGCATGAGCTAATTGATTATTATTAATGGCATTTTTAAGGGTAGTTGTAATATGAGATTGACCAATTACGGTTGTAAAGTTTTGTGGCCTGTATTTTCTCGCTGAAACAATAAATTTATCCATAATAATAAGATGCTCGGGTATTTGATTGATCCCTCAAATTTAATTCTTTAATTGTACACTAAGACAAAATTGGATGCCTTTTAAAAGGGATTGTTTTATCAAATATATATCTAAACGTAGTAAGCTTTCTCGAAATGAATACTTCGCCCAAATTTTGGGCAATATTCAACATTTTAGGATTAAAGTCGCCAATCCATTGCATTTCATAAGAGGTATACTGAATTTTATCAGATTGTATTATTTTAGCAGATTCAGCAATTAAAAATGCATCGACCCCAATCCCCTGAAATTCCGGCACGATTCCAAAAACCAACCCTGTAAATTTGGTATTTTTTTTAAATCGCTTCATCCATAAAAAGTACAACTTTTGAAGTAACCCAAATTTCCCATTTAAATGTTTGAACCATTGATTTAAATCAGGCAAGTTGATGAAAATAGCGATGGGGCTATTTTTATAATACGCAAACCAGATTATCTTTTCATCCATGACTGGTTTCATTTTATTGAACATCAACAACACTTGTTCATTGGAAAGCTCTTTTAATCCACCATGTCCAGCCCATGCTTTATTATATACTTCAGCAAAGTCTAAAGCATATTTATCTAAATCATTTTTCTTTAAATGAGTTGCGCTATAGTTCTTGTCAATTGCTAAAGAATCATGCCTTTCCCAAATTTTAGGTTGTAAAGGCTTTTTCGGATTCATGCCCATGCAAATTTGGTTATAAAATTCTTGAAAACCATATGACTCAAACAGTTGTTTGTAATAAGGCGGATTGTAATTCATACAATACATTGGCTCATGAAATCCTTCAGTGACTAGTCCCCACCAACGATCTCTTTCTCCAAAATTAATTGGGCCATCCATTATTTCAAATTTTTCATTGATTAACCAATGTTTAGCGTTGTCAAATAATAAATCTGCCGCTTCTTGATTATTAATGCATTCAAAAAAGCCGATTCCTCCCGTGGCTAATTCGTCTCCCTTATTCTTGTATTTTTTATGATGGAATGCAGCGATTCTTCCAATAAGATTTCCATTTTCGTCTTTCAGAATCCATCGTTGAGCTTTGCCAAAACGAAAAGACTTATTTTTTTTATTGTTAAATACATCTTCAATATCCTTGTTGAGCGGTTGTATCCATTGAGGATTTTTTTTGTAAATAGTTAAAGGCACTTTTAAAAAAAGAGCACAATCTGATTTATCAATTACCGGAAATATTTGCATGGAATAAAAATAAATTTAATGACAAAAATTAAGAAATATCTTTTCGCATTTGATTGGCAGTTTGACTACTTCCATCATGACTCCATCCTGGGGGCATAAATAGATACTTCATTTTATTTAAAAAAGATGTTTTTTTTGAAAGATCTTTAATGAGGGCAATCCATTCATGAAAAATAATATGAAATGGATTATTTGATTTTAATGCAGGTTTCGTTAAGCCATATTTCACTGGCTCTGTTGATAATTCTTCTTGAAAAGTTCCAAATAATTTATCCCAAATAATTAAACACATGCCCATATTTTTATCAAGATAAATAATATTACTAGCGTGATGAACTCTATGATGAGAGGGACTAACAAATAAAACCTCAAACCATTTTGGCATTTTTTTGACATATTGTGTATGAACCAAAATCCCATAAGTTTGAGTGACTGCATACATAAATACAATATCCATTGGATGAAATCCTAAAAAAACAATAGGAATAAAATATATAAAACGATACACAGGCTGCAAGGCTGAAGAACGGAATCCGGTAGATAAATTAAATTCTTCAGAAGAATGATGCGTAACGTGCACAGCCCAAAAGATTCTACAATAGTGATCAATTCTATGTTGAAAATAAAAAGCCATATCCTCTAAAATGAAAAGTAAAAACCAGTATAATAAATGGTTTTCTATTGTATAGATTCGATGTTGGTAACACCATAGGAGTATACTTAAATAGAAGATTGTTCGAAGCGTAAGGTCAAGGCTTGCATTAAATAACGTTAGAAATATATTTTCAATAGTGCTCCTTAAAGAATAATATTTATGCTGGTGCCAGTTGCTTATAATGATTTCAGTGCCTATAAGAATGGTATACAAAGGAATCGAAAATAAAATAAATAATGTTTCTTTGGCTGTATCCAAAATAGTGTAAGTTGATAGTTGTTTAAACAGCCATTATTTCTTTTTCTTTTGCAACAAGATGCTTCTCTATAAGTAAAATAAATTTATCGGTGGTTTCTTGTGCTTCTTTTTCTCCGTCTTTACATTGATCTTCACTCAGGCCGTCCTTTTGTAATTTTTTAATTTGTTCGATAATATCTCTTCGAATATTTCTAATAGAAATTTTAGCATTTTCACCTTCCCCGTTACATCTCTTTACTAATTCTTTTCTTCTTTCTTCAGTTAATGGAGGTAAAAAAAGTCTAATTGTATTACCATCATTTTGTGGAGTGATACCAATATTTGCTGCCATGATTCCTTTTTCAATAGATTGCAACATGGCCTTTTCCCATGGCTGAATGGATATAGTTCTGGCATCTAGTACTGTAACATTTGCAGCCTGGTTCAATGGAGTAGGATTGCCGTAATAATCAACCGATATTCCTTCTAGCATTGATGGGGAAGCTTTGCCGGCTCTTATTTTTGCTAATTCAGCTTCTAAATGGTTAATCGCTTTTCCCATGGAAGCATTTTCTTCTGCTAGTATTTGTTGGATGTCTGACATAATGTTATAAGTTATTTACAAATCTATAAAAACACAATTTATAATTAATTATTTTAAGTAAAAAAGTTCAAACTCAATCAATTTCAACAGTATCAGAAATTAATGAATAATAATCATGAGTACTATTATTTTTATTCAATGCTTCTAATGTAGTGGTTCTTTTTAACGATCGAAAATAATAAATAGTCGTAAAAAATACAATGGCCATTCCGAATAAAATTCCAAATAATAAAGTGGTGCCGATTGAATTAAAATAAATGGCTACGGCTATAAAAATACAATTACTAATAAAGCAAATTAGTGTAGTTTTTTTATGTGAAAATCCTAGATCCAAAATTATATGGTGGATATGGTTTCTATCTGGACTAAACGGTGATCTATGGCTGAGAATTCTTAACCCAAACACCCTAAGGGTATCAAAGAGTGGCAACATTAAAATAGCAAAACCAACTGCAGGTGCTGATTCTATATGGAATGGGATATTAGGAGTATTTGAATAATTAATAAATTTGATTACTAAAATAGAATTAATCAATCCAACTAATAAAGAGCCGGTGTCACCCATAAATATTTTTGCAGGCGGAAAATTGTAAATTAGAAAGCCAATTAAACTGCAGGTTAAAGAAAATGCAATTACAGCAAAGCTTTGCTCTCCATTAATAAAAAAGTATACCCCAAATATAGAAGAAGTTAAAATTCCTAAGCTTGCCGCTAGTCCATCGACGCCATCAATTAAATTAAAAGAGTTAGTAATTACAATAATGGTAAATAAAGAGAGAATAACACTGCTTACTTCCGAAATTTTTTCAATGCCTAAAAAACCATGTAAATGTTGAATTTGCGCACCTCCGAGTTTCATTATAATGGCTGCTGCAATTAACTGACCAATGATTTTTTTTGTGGCGGATAAAATCAATATGTCATCTTTCAACCCAAGGAAAAAGATAACCGTTGCTGCAGCAATAAAGTACTGTAATAGTCCATTATTTTCTTTTGGCACACAAAGTAAAGTGGCAATCATGAATCCTGCAAAAATTCCAAGGCCTCCGAGATTTGGTATTACCGATTTGTGCACCTTTCTATTATCTGGTTCATCAAATAGTTTTTTTTCTTTGGCAACGATTATTATTACAGGAATTGCAAAAAAGGTAATAAAAAAAGCAACCATCCCTCCCATTAAAATATTTTCCATATCCTTTCAATTATAAAAACTAAACAAATGTACCAATAAAAACAGTCTACTTTTGCATGATTTTAAATCTGTTTATCATAAATAATTGAACGATTAGGGCTGCTTTAAAAAATCTGAAATAGAGACCCCGCAGTTAATTTTTTTATTTATTTTATTTTTCTTTGCTGAAATTATATATTAAACTAGGTTTGCATAAAATAAAAAGTAATTTATTTCTATTAATTATGGAAAATCTTGAGAAAATTGCTACACAAATAAGGAGAGATATTGTAAGAATGGTACATGGTGTTCAAAGCGGTCATCCGGGAGGATCGCTTGGATGTGCTGATTTTTTAACTGCCTTATATTTCAAGGTGATGAAACATAATACATCTTTTTCTATGGATGGAATTGGGGAAGATCTTTTTTTCTTAAGTAATGGACATGTATCTCCTGTTTTTTATAGTTGTTTAGCGAGAAGTGGTTATTTCCCTATTGAAGAGTTATCAACTTTTAGGAAATTAAATAGTCGGTTGCAAGGCCATCCTACTACTCATGAAAAATTACCTGGGGTAAGAATGTCTAGTGGTTCACTTGGGCAGGGATTAAGTGTAGCGATAGGAGCAGCACTAGCAAAAAAAATGAATAATGATGATAAAATTGTATACTCATTGCATGGAGATGGCGAGTTGGATGAAGGTCAAAATTGGGAAGCAATCATGTTTGCCCCTCATAAAAAAGTGGATAATTTAATTGCTACGATTGATTTTAATGGTCAGCAAATAGACGGAAGTACTAATAATGTAATGAATTTAGGTAATTTGAAATCAAAATTTGAATCATTTGATTGGTTGGTTACTGAAATGGATGGGAATAATATGAGTGAGGTGATTGTTGGTTTAGAAAAGGCTAAATCTATGTTAGGTAAAGAAAAACCAGTAGTGATAATTATGAAAACAATAATGGGTAAAGGAGTTGATTTCATGGAAGGAACCCACGAGTGGCATGGAATTGCACCTAATGATGATCAGCTTTCAAAGGCACTTGGACAATTACCTGAAACGTTGGGTGACTATTAATTACTTTAATTCTAATGCTTGATTAGCGGCTTTGTGGGAAGGAAACCAGGATGCTAATAAGGTAATAATCATTGCGGTGAAGGCTACGAGTATAAAATCTGCTGCCATTATTTTCACTGGAAAATAATCAATTAAAAAAGACCCGCCTTCTAATTTTATCAATTTAAATTTCACCTGTAGTAAACAAATCAGGCTAGCCAGTGTAATCCCAATAAAAGTACCAATTGAACCCAATAAAAGACCTTCAATTAAAAAAATATTTTTAATGGCATTTTTATTAGCACCCATACTTTGAAGAATTGAAATGTCATGTTTTTTTTCTAGCACCAACATAGTTAGAGAACTTATCATGTTGAATGCGGCAATAATTAGAATTAGGCAAAGTAGCGCATAGATTGCCCACTTTTCAATTTTCATCGTATTGTACAGGTTCTCGTTTTGTTCGTATTTATTTTTAACAATAAAATTACTGCCTAATAATTTTTGAATGTTAAGCTTGGTAAGGTTTTCTAGGGATTCATTTTTTAATTTTATTTCTATATTAGTGAATTCGTTTTTTTGCAAACCGATTTGTTGTTTAATAAAATCAATATTTGTTATTGCATAACTATTGTCAAATTCCTGTTGTATTGAAAATGTGCCTGAAGCGGTAATAACACCTTCGCTTAATGTTTCTAATGGGTCATTATTGATGACATTGGATTTTGGCAAAATGGCTACTATTTTTTCAGGGGCAAAAGCTTCATTCAGTGTTATTCCAGTCGCCTCCTCAATCCCAGCACCTACTACAATCCGAGCATTTTCCGAATCTCCGATATCGTATTTTCCATTTATTATTTTTGATGAAATATCGCAAATGGCTGGATAATTACTATCAACTCCTTTTAGTTGAACGATTGACTGTAATTCATCGTTTTTTAACAGCGCCTTTTCTTCAACAATAAAGGAAATATGTTGGACATTTGAAATTCCCTCCAGGGCTTTTATTTTCGCCCCATCAATAAAGAATGTTTTACCAGTGGCGGGTGATACCTTAATATCTGCATAGAAGGAAGAATAGAGTGACTTGACAATATCTTCAAATCCATTAAAAACACTCAATACCAATATTTGGCAACAGGTTGCAAATGCAATAACACCTGTTGTAACCCATGCAATAATGTTTATAGCATTTGCCGATTTTTTTGCTTTAAAATAACGCCATGCAAATCTTAAATACATTGGTAAAGCTTATTTGTTTTCTTTATTTTTTTCGTCTTCTTTATTAATGTCTTTAAAAAGTTGCTCCATTTTGTCAACATAATCTAAGGTGTCGTCAATAAAAAAATTAAGTTGAGGCATTGATCTTAACTGGTGTCGAACTCTTGCTGTTAATTCTTTTTTTATTTCCCAACTTTTTTCCTGGATGGTATTTAGTGTTTTAACAGGGTCGGCTACTTTGTAAAAGCTAAGATAAATTCTGGCATCAAAAAGGTCGGGTGTTATTCGCACAGATGAAATGGAAACCATGCCGCCATTTTGCATAGAAAGGCCTAAGCGTTGAAAAATATCATTTAGATCTTTTTCTAATACTGCAGCTACTTGTTTTTGTCTTTTTCCTTCAATCATTCTAAATTATATTTTAGGTATAAAGTTATTATCATTTAACGATAGGTTCATAAAAAAAGGAGTTTGAAATTCAAACTCCTTTTGAGGTATAAGTATAGTAGGTTATTTTACAATTCCCATTTTAGCTTCGATGCTTAATGTGGCATGTGGTACAGCCCTTAATCTCGCCTTGTCAATAAGCTTGCCTGTAACTCTGCAAACACCATATGTTTTATTTTCAATTCTCATTAAAGCTTTTTCAAGATGGTCAATAAAAGTAATCTGACGACTTGCCATTTGACTCAGTTGTTCTCTTTCCATACTAAGGCTACCATCTTCCATAGTCATATATCTATTTTCACTTTCATCACCACCCGTTTCATCTTTTCTTGTTATTAATCCTTGGAGATAATTAAGCTCTTTTTTGGCAGCTTCCATCTTGCGAAGTATCAGGTCCTTAAATTCACGCAACTCAGTATCTGAATATTTGATAATAAATGCACCTGGATCGTTCTTTTTATAATCTAATACAGACTTAGTGAAATCTGGTTGATATTTTTTTGATGTTTTTGTATTTATTTTTGGCAGAACCACAGGTTTAGCTGGAGTTATTTTTATATCTTTTGGATTTTTAGCTACCACTTTTTTGACAACAACAGGTGGTTTAACAATCGCTTTGGCTTTAGGCTCTACTTTTTTGACAACAACAGGTGGTTTAGCAATGGCTTTGACTTTTTGCTCCACTTTCTTTACTACAACAACGGGTTTTTTCACGATAGATTTTTTAGCCGGCAAAACTTTAGCTGCCACTTTTTTGACAATTGCTTTAACTTGTTTTGTTTTACCTTTTACAGGGGCGGCTTTTTTTATAATAGCTTTTTTCGGAGCTTGTTTTTTTGATGCCGGAATAGATTTTACTACCTTTTTTGGAGCAATTACCTTTTTTACTGATTTTGGTTTCGCTTTTCCAGGTGCTGGTTTTTTGGCTGCCGCTTTTTTTATTGGTTTTTTGGTTGCCATAACTAATTACTTTTTTTGTTAACATTAACTATGAGTGAAATGTCATTCACTTCAACGTTTATCCCGCTCTTTAATGCTGGTACAAACTCCATGGAGTCTGCTAAGATTTCGCGGCAAATATAGTCTTTAAATTCTATTAAAGAGGGCTGTAGTTCTACATTATCCCCAATTGTGACTAAAATTCTATCCGTCAATTCATATCCATTCTCCTTTCTAATCGTTTGGATTTTATTGACAAATTCGCGCGCATTTCCTTCATTTTGAAGCACTTGTGAAATGGTAATGTCTAAAGCAACCGTTAAAATACCCTTGCTGGCAATTTCATAGCCTGGGATGCTATCAGTAATTATTTCTATGTCTTCTTCCGTTATAACGATAGGATCCTCACCTTTTTTTACTAACTCTTCGTTTAATACATAGGGTCCTTTTTGTACTTTTTCTATCAATATATTATCAAAAGACTCTATTTCATTAGCTGCCCATTTCATGTTTGCCCCTAATTTTTTCCCTAAAGTTTTGAAATTTGCTTTAGCTTTTTTTCTAATGAAATCATTTTTGGCATCCAGTATTTCAATTTCTTTGATATTGGTTTCGGATTTAATAATCTCTTCAACCAATTTTATGTTCTTAACCATTTCGCTGTCAAGAGCTGGAATGAAAACTTTTTGCAAGGGCTGCCTTACTTTAATATTAACTTTCTTTCTGATAGATAAAATAAGCGACGAAGTGTCTTGGGCGAGTTTCATCCTTTTTTCTAAATCAATATTGATGTTTTCTGATTGAAATTTTGGAAAAAGGGTATGATGAACAGAATGGTATTCAAATCGATTTGTGATACTGTTTAAATTATTAAACAACCACTCGCTAAAAAATGGTGCAATGGGAGCAATGAGCTGACTGATTGTTTCTAGACATTCATATAATGTTTGATAGGCGCATTTTTTATCGTGCTCATATTCTCCTTTCCAAAATCTTCTTCTGCATAATCTTACATACCAGTTGCTTAATTGGGCGTCTACAAAATCTTCAATAGCTCTGCCTGCTTGTGTAGGTTCATAGGCATCAAAATTTTCAACTACAGTTTTGATTAAACTCTGTAAGGATGATATAATCCATTGGTCAATTTCGGGCCTTTTCTCAATAGGTATTTTTTCTTCTGCATAACTAAATCCATCCACATTAGCATACAAAGCAAAGAACTGATAAGTATTATAAACTGTTCCAAAGAATTTCCTCTGCACTTCTTTGATTCCTTCCTCATCAAATTTTAAACTATCCCATGGAGAGGCATTGGTAATGAGATACCATCTGGTAGCATCTGCTCCATAGTTATTTATAGTTACAAATGGATCAACCACATTGCCCAAACGCTTACTCATTTTATTACCCGCTTTGTCTAAAACTAAACCATTGCTTACAACAGTTTTATAAGCAACATTGTCAAATAATAATACGCCTAATGCATGCAACGTATAAAACCATCCACGTGTTTGATCTACGCCTTCAGCAATAAAATCTGCAGGAAAATTATTTTTAAAAGTTTCTTTATTTTCAAATGGGAAATGCCATTGTGCATAGGGCATCGCACCGCTGTCGAACCATACATCTATTAAATCAGGAACCCGGTGCATCGGCTTTCCAGAATCACTAACTAGTATGATTTCATCCACAAATGGCTTGTGTAAATCTGAAGTGATGTGGTTGATATAATCCTCAGCGCTTTGTCCGGTTGGTTTCCAGCAATTTGCTTCAAATGATTTTTTTAATGCTGCTTTTAATTCTTCTACGGAGCCAATACATTTTTGTTCACTACCATCTTCAGTTTTCCATATGGGCAAAGGAGTTCCCCAAAATCTACTACGACTAAGATTCCAGTCCACCATATTTTCTAGCCAATTTCCAAAGCGTCCGGATCCTGTACTAGCAGGTTTCCATTGAATGGTTTTATTTAGCTCAATCATCCTTTCTTTTACAGCGGTTGTTTTAATAAACCAGGCATCTAATGGGTAATAAATAATTGGCTTATCTGTTCTCCAGCAGTGCGGATAATTGTGTTCATATTTTTCTACTTTAAAAGCCCGATTTTCTTTTTTCAGTTTAACAGCAATATCTACATTAACATCCACGTAACCAGATTCGTCTTTATAATTTTTTACATAGCGGTTACTAAATTCACCAACACCCTCAATAAATTTCCCTTGTTTATCTACTAGGGTTAAAATGCCTAAATTATTTTTCTTTCCTACTTTATAGTCATCTGCGCCAAAAGCAGGCGCAGTGTGTACTATACCCGTTCCGTCTTCTGTGGTTACAAAGTCGCCCACAATAACTCTAAATGGTTTTGCCGTTGGTGTTTCTTCCAAAATTTTCTCCAAACTATTGGCTTCAAATGGCATCAATTGTTCGTAACCGGTACCTTCCAAATCTTGCCCGCTAAAACAGGATAATATCTTCCATGGAATTATTTTATCGCCTTCTCTATATGCATCAAATGGAAGATTATTGCCGTCTTCTTTAAAATATTTTCCAACCAATGCTTTTGCCAAAATAACATTGACCGGTAAAAATGTATAAGGATTAAATGAACTTACTAATACGTATTCTATGGAATTGCCAACGGTAAGGCCTAAGTTAGAAGGCAATGTCCAAGGAGTGGTTGTCCATGCCATTAAGTAAAGATCTTTGTGTGCATTTTCATTTAAAATAGCTATCAGTTTATTGTTTAAAGTATCATTCTTTACTTTAAACATTGCCACAGCACTGGTGTCTTTTACATCTTTATAAGTTCCTGGTTGATTTAATTCATGTGAGGAAAGACCCGTTCCTGCTGCAGGGGAATAAGGTTGTATACTAACACTCTCATAGAGATATCCCTTTTTATATAATTCACCTAAGCACCACCAAAGTGTTTCAATGTAATTGTTTTCAAAAGTCACATAAGGCTCTTTCAAATCTACCCAATACCCCATTTTTTGTGTAATGTCATCCCATTTATCTTTAAACTGCATGACTACTTCACGACATTTCTTATTATAATCTTCAACGGTGATTTTTTTTCCGATGTCTTCTTTCGTAATACCTAATTGTTTTTCAACGCCTAATTCCACTGGCAATCCATGTGTATCCCAACCGCCCTTTCTGTTTACCTGAAAACCTTGCATGGTTTTATATCGGCAAACTAAATCTTTAAGTGTTCTTGAAATTACGTGGTGAATGCCAGGCATACCATTGGCACTTGGAGGGCCTTCAAAAAACACAAACGGTTTTTGACCATCTCGTAGACTAATGCTTTTCTCAAAAGATTGTTCTTTTTCCCACTTTTGGAGTATTTCATTACCAATATTAGGTAAATTCAATTGCTGATATTCTTTATACTTGGCTGACATAATCTGCGTCTTGCTTAATAAATTATGAAAAAATGTGCCGCGAAGTTAATGAATTAACAATTCACAAGGTTTGATACCTGTATGGTTTTTAAAAGCAGTGCTGAAATGAGAAATAGAAGAGTAGCCTAATGAAGAAGAAACTTCGGTAACACTCAATCCTTTTTCATACAAAAGATATTTGGCATGTTCCATTCGCTGACCTTGATAGAAATCAAAAATAGTAGTACCGAAAATCTCTTTAAATCCTTTTTTTAAGTAGCATTCATTGATAGCTACTTTACGGCTCAAAGCCTTTATGGTAATGGGTTCTCCGATATGTTGCAAAAGTATTTCACGCGCGTTAATTATTTTCTCGCGATCCTCTTCATTAGAAAGAAACTTACAGGCAAATTCGTCCTCTTCTTTTTCTCCCAACAGGCAATCGGTGGTATATAAAAAAATAATCTGCGTTTGAGCATTGATAAAAATATTCTCCCTGGTATCTGTATAATGATGATTTAATAAAGCTTGAATGGCGCCAGTAGTTTTTGTACAAAGGTTGCTTGTTTTTGAAAAAGAAAAGGGATGATTAAATGAAAGAACTTGTTCAAAGTGAGAATGTTCCTTTTTGTGCGCCTTTGCAAACTGCTGTAAATAAGTTGGACTGTAGGTAAAACTTAGCATATCTACCGATTCTATTTTTTCTATACAGGTTTTTGTATTATTTAGCTTGCAAAAATCACATTCAGCTTCTTTTTCTTTACAAAAAAAATTACCAGAAACACAAAACTTTAATTCAAGATAGTTTTCTTCGGCATTCATTTCGTTAAAATGATACACCATCACGCCTGTATCTTCAATATTCCAATGGGATTGTTTCCTGATGCGCTTGATACTGTATTTTATGGATCCAGGTACATTTCTTTCGATATATTGTAATACATCAATGTCATCCGTTAAGATGGGTTGGCTGCTTGCTACATCTAATATGCTGCTTAATTGACTCATTGGTATGCAAATATACAATAGCAAGTATCTCAAACGATTTGTTTTTGTTTAACAAGGTTGATTTTAGCTTTTTATTACAAGATAATGCTTGGTGGATGATCATAAAAAACGAAGGAATTCGGCCTTGTTCTTCCTCATAATTTCTATATATTTTATCCACAGCAAGGTTGTGAAAAAGTATTGCCAAATGCTTTCTAAAAAAAGCTCAAAAACCTTTTATTTTCAGTATATTTGTCTGTATATATTTTTTTCAATTTAAAGAGATTTCTAAGATATTATGAGTACAGAAAAAGAAACTGTGTCTTCCCCACAAAACAATAGTTATGGTGCCGATAGTATTCAGGTATTAGAAGGACTGGAAGCTGTAAGGAAAAGGCCTGCGATGTATATTGGAGACATCAGTGTGAAAGGGTTGCACCATCTTGTATATGAAGTGGTAGACAACTCAATTGATGAAGCATTAGCTGGACATTGTAAAAACATAACGGTTGCTATAAACGAAGACAATTCTATAACGGTACAGGATGATGGAAGGGGAATACCTACCGGAATGCATACTAAAGAAAATAGAAGTGCATTGGAAGTGGTCATGACTGTGTTGCATGCTGGAGGAAAGTTTGATAAAGGGTCATATAAGGTGTCAGGTGGTTTACATGGTGTGGGGGTCAGTTGCGTAAATGCATTGAGTACTAAACTGCATGTAACCGTTAACAGAGAAGGAAAAACATACGAACAGGAATATGCAATAGGCATACCTCAATATCCTGTTCGTGAGATTGGGGTATCTGACAAAACAGGAACACGTGTACAGTTTTGGCCCGATGGAAGTATTTTTACAACTACAGTTTATAATAAAGAAATCCTAGAAGGCAGACTTAGGGAGTTGTCTTATCTAAATAGAAAAATCACCATTACTTTAACTGATTTGCGTGAGTTAGACGATAATGGAAAGGCTTATACAAAAGTTTTTTATAGCGAGGGGGGGATTGTAGAATTTGTGGAAGCGATAGACAAAACAGCCAATCGCACTGCATTAATTCCTACTACCATTTATTGTGAAGGACTTGACGAAAAAAGCAATGTGGCAGTAGAAGTTGCGATGATTTACAATTCTAGTTATCAAGAACATCTTTTTAGTTATGTAAATAATATTAACACCATAGAAGGTGGAACCCATGTCGCTGGTTTCAGGCGATCTATCACTCGTGTGTTTAAAAGTTATGGCGAAAAGCAAGGGATGTTTGAAAAAGCCAAGGTTACAATCGAAGGAGATGATTTTAGAGAAGGAATTTCTGCCATTATTTCTGTAAAAGTGCCTGAGCCACAATTTGAAGGACAAACAAAAACAAAATTAGGGAACAGTGAAGTAATGGGTATTGTTGATACCACCTTAAGTAGAGTATTGGAGGCTTATTTAGAAGAAAATCCACGCGACGCTAAAACAATCATTCAAAAGGTTATATTGGCTGCCCAAGCAAGAGCTGCGGCTAAACGTGCACGTGATATGGTGCAAAGAAAAAGTGTATTAGTAGGGGGTGGATTGCCCGGAAAATTGGCTGATTGTTCAGAAAAAGATCCTGGAAAATGTGAATTATTTTTAGTCGAAGGAGATTCGGCTGGAGGTACTGCAAAGCAAGGCCGTGACAGAAGTTTCCAGGCAATACTTCCATTAAGAGGTAAGATTTTGAATGTAGAGAAGGCTATGGAACACAAGATCTATGATAATGAAGAGATCCGAAATATGTTTACAGCCTTAGGTGTAAAAATAGGAACTGCAGAAGATGCTAAAGCGTTAGATATTTCTAAACTTAGGTATCATAAACTGATTATAATGACGGATGCCGATGTAGATGGTAGTCATATAGCTACATTAATCTTGACTTTCGTTTTCCGTTATATGAAGGAGTTGGTCCAGCAAGGATTTGTTTACATTGCTCAGCCACCATTATACTTAGTGAAAAAAGGTAAAGAGCAAGAATATGCTTGGAATGATGAAGAAAGAAAAAGCTGGGTAAGTAAAATCGGACAAGGTAAAGACGATAGTGTAACCATTCAGCGATATAAAGGATTAGGGGAAATGAATGCTGAACAACTTTGGGAAACAACTATGAATCCTACAACACGTACGTTAAAGCAGGTTACAATTGACAGTTTGACAAATGCTGATGGAGTATTTAGTATGCTCATGGGCGATGAAGTTCCACCAAGAAGAGAGTTTATTGAAACACATGCTAAATATGCAAAAATCGATGTCTAATCTTACAAAGAGTTAATTTTTTATATACCAAAGCCAAAGGATATGCACATAGTGTGGAGAGTTATTATATGATGTTTTTGGGTAAAATCAATATTTTTTGTAGCTTGTACCTATTAGCAAATTCTTCCACTTCGTAAGAATAGTTATAAAAATTATTTACTAACATAAATTCTATTAAAATGTCAAAAATGCTAACAGCTTATTGCATGAAAACAAAAGAGAAAAATGTACCTATGCAAGATGCAGTAATAACTAAAACTGCCCGTGGTGGATACATGGCTCAAGGTAATGATGGTAAAGGGAATAAAATGACTACTATGCTTGGAGAAGCAACGGCACTTCAAGCTGTAAAAGACGGAGTAGCTAAAAAAGCTTGGTAATTTTTAAAAGTATTCTTTTGCCGTTCTGCTTGCAGAACGGCTTTTTTTTTGATTATTTTAGTTAACTTCATTACTAATGAATATTAAAAATATCCAAAGAAAAATTTGATAATGAAAAATCTATTACTTTCTTTCCTGTTTTTTTCTATTTGTATTTGCGTTAATGCTCAGTATACGATTAATGGAAATTCTGCCAGAATTGATTGCCATTGCTATAAATTAACGAATGATTTATCTACTCAACATGGATCAGTGTGGTTCAATAATAAAATTGATTTAAATCAATCTTTTGACTATAGTTTTAAAGTTTTTTTTGGTTGTGCCGATGCTAATGGTGCCGACGGAATGGCATTTGTGCTTCAACCAATAAGTACTAGTGTTGGAACCTTAGGAGGAGGCATGGGATATAGTGGTGTTACTCCAGCAGTTGCTATCACATTAGATACCTATCAAAATTCTTCTCCTGATAACGACCCTACTTATGATCATATTGCTATACAATTAAATGGCGATCTAAATCATAATACCGCAAATACAATTACACCACTTACCGCTATTTCTGCAACTAATGCGAATGTAGAAGATTGTATAGATCACATTTTAAGAATTGCCTGGGATGCCACCAATAAAAGTTTAACGGCCTGGTTTGATGGTCAACAAAGAGTTACAGCAACCAGTAATTTTGTGAATACTGTTTTTAGTGGCAATAGTATGGTGTATTGGGGGTTTACTGGTGCAACTGGTATGCTGCATAATGTACAAAAATTTTGCACAATTCTTACACCTCAATTTCATTTCGCACCCACACAAAAAAAATGCGTCGGTGAACCAATTACGTTTTACGATTCAACAATTAGTGCAACAGGTGTAATGAAAAGATATTGGAACTTTGGTGATGGAAGTCCTATTGATTCAATTAGTGTTAATCCAATTCATATTTATACTTTGCCTGGAACTTATAACGTCACATTTAAGGTCATTTCTCCAGATGGATGTGAAGATATTTTTCCTCAAACAATAATTGTTGGGAATAGCCCAAATGTGAGTTTTTCAATAAATGACAGCTGCTTATCTAATCCAATAAATTTTATAGATCATTCAACAATATTATTTGACTCCTTGAAATATTGGTACTGGGATTTAGATAATGGGGGTGTTCCATCAACTTCCAAGAATCCGATTACCACGTATTTAACACCTGGAGTTAAAATTATCAAATTAGTAATAACAACTAAATTCGGCTGTAGGTCTGATACCATCATTAAACCTATTAATATTTATCCTTCTCCTATTAATAATTTCACCTTTACCGATTCTGTTTGTCTAGGCCAACCTACTGTTTTTCATGATTCATCTATTGTTAGTTTTGGAACTGTAAACTATTGGCAATGGACTTATAGTGATAGTAGTTATCCTGCAAAAAATAAAAACCCCACGCATGTTTTCACTTCCCCTGGTATTAATTATGTTACCTTAGTAACTTCTGCAATTGGTAATAATGCTTGTACTGCGATTGGCATAACAAAGCAAGTCTACGTTAGAGATAAACCAAAAATTGAATTATATTTCACGGATACTTGTAAAAATTTTCCAGTTGGATTTATAGGATTAGAAATACCAACTAATTTAGGAATTAATAGTTGGCATTGGAATTTTGGTGACGGACAACAAATAAATGGCGCGTCCAATATCACACATACCTATATTCACAATGGACAGTACGTTGTTCAATTATATGGGGTTGCCCAAAATGGTTGTGTTTCTGATGTAAAATCAGATACCATTAAAATATTTGGGAACGATGTTTTTGCAGGCAGTGATACCTTAGTTGCCATTAATCAGCCATTACAATTACAGGCTGCTGGTGGTATTACTTATCAATGGTCTCCTTCTTATGGTTTAAGTGCAACAAATATTTCCAATCCAATTGCTACTCTTTCAAGTGATGCCACTTATTACCTTAAAGCTGGTACGCTTGGTGGTTGCGATAGCTATGATACTATCCATATAAAAGTGTACAAAGGCCCCGATATCTACATGCCTACTGTTTTTACACCTAATAATGATGGATTAAATGATGTGTTAACTCCATTCCTAGTAGGGTTAAAAAACTTCCATTATTTTCATGTGTATGATCGTTACGGACAATTGGTATATTCTACATTTAATAGTAATAAAGGATGGAATGGAAAAATGAATGGAAAAGACCAGCCAATTGGAACTTATGTATGGGTTGCTTCTGGCACAAATTATTCAGGAATTCCAATTCTTAAAAAAGGAACGGTAATGATTATTCGTTGACGTTAAATAGAATGAATACTTTTTATCATTTTTGATAAAAAGTCATAGATGTCATTCATAGTTTTTATTTTTTCAACAATCAGCATACCATTTTTCCCAACTTGTTTTAATGTGGCTTTGTTTGTGCCCAATTGTAAGAATAGTAATATCTTATTAAATACATCACTTTGGAAATAAGGCGAATCAGGATTGCTAACAAAAAAACATTTGAGCGTTTCATTTTTCAAGAATAATTTTTCAAATCCTAATTCTACAGCCATTTTTCTGCAGCGTACTGTTACAAAAAGATCTTCTGCTTCGGGAGGAACGGGCCCAAATCGATCTATTAATTCATTGTGAAATTCAATTAGGTTTGTTTCGTTTTCACAATTATCCAATCTTGAATATAGGCTAAGTCTTTCACTGATGCTTTCTACATAATCATCTGGGATTAATATTTCTAAATCTGTATCAAAACTGCAATCCCTTACAAAATCATCCTGCTGGCTAATTTCTTCTTTGAATAAATCTTTAAACTGATTCCTTTTTAATTCTCGAATCGCCTCATCTAAAATCTTTTGATACATTTCAAAACCAATTTCTGCAATAAAACCACTTTGCTCTCCTCCCAACATATTGCCGGCTCCACGTATATCTAAATCTCGCATGGCAATTTGAAACCCGCTTCCTAAATCGCTGTACTGCTCAAGTGTATTTAGTCTTTTTCTGCTATCAGAAGGAAGTGTGCTTAATGGGGGTGCTAATAAATAACAAAATGCTTTTTTGTTGCTTCTACCAACTCTACCGCGTAATTGATGCAAATCGCTTAATCCAAATTGATGCGCATTATTAACAATAATAGTATTTACATTTGGAATATCCACGCCACTTTCTACTATGTTGGTACATACAAGCACGTCATATTTCTTATCCATAAAATCAAGAATAGTATCTTCAAGTTTATCGCCTTCCATTTGTCCGTGCGCATAGGCTATACTAATATCTGGACATAATCCTTGAATAAATCCGGTCATTTCTGCTAATCCATTAACTCTATTATGGATAAAAAAAACTTGTCCGCCTCTTTCTGTTTCATAATAGATAATATCTCTGATACTGTCTTCATTAAATACAGCTACTTCAGTCTGGATAGGTTGTCTGTTAGGGGGAGGCGTATTTATGATACTCAAATCCCTTGCGCCCATTAAACTAAATTGAAGGGTTCTAGGTATAGGCGTTGCTGTTAGAGTAAGGGAATCAACAGTCGTTCTGATTTGTTTTAATTTTTCCTTTGCAGTGACACCAAATTTTTGCTCTTCATCAATTATCATAACGCCCAAGTCTTTAAATTTTACATCTTTACTTAAGATAGAATGTGTACCTATGATGATATCTATTTTGCCTTCTTCTAATTTAAGTAGCGTTTCCTTTTTTTCTTTCGCAGTTTTAAATCGGTTAATAAAATCTACTGTAACAGGGAAATCTCGTAATCTGTCTTTGAATGTTTTATAATGCTGATAAGCGAGAATAGTAGTAGGAACTAATATAGCAGCTTGCTTGCCATCACAACAAGTTTTGAAAGCAGCCCGAATAGCTACTTCAGTTTTCCCAAATCCTACATCACCACAAACCAAGCGATCCATCGGTGATTCTTTTTCCATATCTCTTTTTACATCTTCACTAGCTTTTGCTTGATCTGGAGTGTCCTCATATATAAAACTCGCTTCAAGCTCAGTTTGCATATAATTATCGGGACTATGCGAAAATCCATGTTGGCTTTTCCTTTGTGCATATAATTTTATCAAATCAGTAGCAATGTCTTTTACTTGTTTTTTTGTTTTATCTTTTAATTTATTCCAAACATCGCTGCCAAGTTTATTCATTTTCGGAATAGATCCTTCTTTGCCACTATACTTGCTAATTTTATGTAACGATGAAATATTTACATATAATAAATCTCCATCTTTATATTGAATTCTAACGGCTTCTTGTACACGCCCATTGGCTTCTATTTTTTGTAAACCGCTATAAACTCCTACACCATGATCAATATGAGACACATAATCGCCGGGTTGTAAATCTCGGAGCGTTTTTAAAGTAAGGGCTTTATTTTTACTAAACGCCTGCTTCACTTTATATTTATGATACCTTTGAAACAACTGATGGTCAGTATAGCAAATCAGTTTATTATCGTCATCAATGAACCCCTCATGAATAGCTATTGGTATAGGTGTTACCTGAATGTCTGCTTTCAGGTCTGTGAAAATAATATGTAAACGTTCTAATTGTTTTGGGTTCTCAGCAAAGAGAAAAATATTATATTTTTTATTTTCGTAGTCCTGTAAATTTTTAATCAATAATTCAAACTGACGATTAAAAGAGGGCTGAGGTTTTGAAGAAAAATTTATTTTCTCAATTATAGTATCTTTTCGCAAACAAACCTTATTTCCAATCTCTATAATACTTTTTAAATTCAGTTGGTCTTCAATTTCTTTTGCTGAAATAAAATCAAGAGGAGATATTTCAATTTTATAATTAATAGGATCGCGATCATTGTTGAATTCGTCTTTACCCTGGTTGTTTTTTAAAAGGTCCATGTAAATATTCAAATACTCTTCTTCTTGTTCTATTTTCTCACGGATAAAATTCCAGTCATTTAACCAAACAACAGTATTAGTAGATAAAAAATCAAACAGTGAAACTTTCTCACCTGTATCAAACTGAGTTTCTACATTTGGAATAATATTGACTTGTAATAATTTTCTTTCACTTAATTGAGTCTCCGGATTAAAGATTCTGATGCTATCGACCTCATTGCCAAACAACTCAATCCTATAGGGCTTTTCATTTCCAAAAGAATAGATATCTAGTATTCCTCCGCGAATTGCAAATTGACCAGGCTCATAAACGAAATCAGACCTGGTAAAACCATATTTTACAAATTGTTGAATAATTTTTTCTACGTGAATAACATCAGCTTGTTTAATGCTAATAATATTATTAGACAACGTTTTTGACAATACTACTTTTTCAAAAATAGCTTCAGGATAGGTAACTATAATTTTTTTATTACCACTGGTAGCAATTTTAGTTAAAGCTTCTGTTCGAAGCATTACATGGCTACTATTTAGATGCTGATAATTTTTTTTATTTTTAAATGAGGAAGGAAAATAAAAAACATCTAACGCATTAGAAATATTCTCCAAAGTGTTTTGAAAATAGGCAGCTTCTTCAGCATCTCGTAGAATCAGGAGGTGGTTTAAATGATTTGAAGCAGGATTACTATGAATAGAAGCTACTACAAACTCCAAATGACTTCCATGTAGTCCGGAAAGTAAAAAATGTTGAATATCGGGCATTGAAATCCCCTTCGCAATTTGTAAACAGCGAGAATCATTTTTATAAACATTCATCAACACATCCAAATTCATTCACCCGATAGTTAGAAATGCAAAGATATCCATCTAATAGAAAAATGTATTATTAATTCTAGATTTTGTATCTTACTAAAAATATTTAATATGGCTTTACAACCTTGGCGTATAGGAATTGTCATAAAAATAGAGGATGAAACACCTGACACCAAAAGGTTTTGGATTCAGGTGCCCGAATTGGATATATTTGATTTTATCCCAGGTCAGTTTGTAACACTTGATTTGCCAATTCATGAAAAGCCAAATAAAAGGTGGAGAAGTTATTCTATTGCCTCTTGGCCCGATAAGTCCAATGTATTTGAGCTATTAATTGTATTGAATCCAAATGGATTGGGAACGCCGTATTTATTTAATGAAATCAAGGTTGGGAGTGAAATTACTTTTCGAGGTCCACAAGGTGTGTTTATTTTGAAACAACCAATTGAAAAAGATATTTATCTCATTTGTACCGGAACAGGAATTGCTCCATTCAGAAGCATGGTAAATTTTATTCAGCAGAATCATATATCCTATAATAGAATATTTCTAATCTATGGCTGTAGAAATAAAAATAATCTGCTGTATTATGAGGAAATGAATCAATTAGAAACAATAATGCCTAATTTAAAATATATCCCAACTTTATCACGAGATACATGGGATGGCAAAACTGGGTATGTTCATGATATTTATGAAATGTTATGCGTCAATAAAAATCCGGCAGACTTTTATTTGTGTGGTTGGAAAAATATGATTGATGAGGCAAAGGAGAGAATTCTAAAATTAGGGTACGATAAAACAGATATACATCTAGAAATTTACGGCTAGAATAATCAAATCTATTTTTCGTAGATGTTAAATAATTTTTTGATTAAAGAAACGATAGTAGTTGCCAGTATTGCCCCAAGGAATGCCATAAATATGTCTTTTTGAGCATCCCAAATATCGCCCTGCGTTCCTAAATATGCATCACCCTGCGCTTTAAAAAACACATCCGCAACAGCCCACTCAATTAATTCATACAAAGCACTGATGGATAAAGTGATTTCAATTGGTAAAACCCAAGCGACCATTTTTGGATACTTCAGCCATTTTAAAAATAATTCCCTCATCGGATAAGACAATAAAAATCCAAAGGAAAAATGTACAATCCTGTCGTAATAATTTCTGGAGGAATGAGTGTATACTTTTAGCCAATATCCGAAATGGTTTTCAGCATAAGTATATTTAGACCCATACACATGCATGCATAAGTAAACACAAATGAGCAAATAACTCAGATCACTGAACTGATAATTTTTATAGGAAAAAATAATAAAAACCAGAAACAATACTGTAAGTGTATTTTCAATGATCCAATTGTTGATATCTGTAGTTCCTATAAATGAGTTTGTCCAAATACAAAAAAAAGAAAAGAACAATAGCCAAAGCAGTTTGTTTTTTTTAAATGACACCCTGACTGGTGAAATGGTAATGGTAAAATTCATGATAAGTTATTTACCTAGAGAGTCACTTCCAAATTTCCACTTACATATTGAATATGACATTGATCTGCTTTGATTACAAATAGCTCATTGACTACAATGCTGTCGTTAATGATGCCAATAAATCTAAAATTTTCAGTATTGTTCACTATTCTTGATTGGTAAGAATCATCTAATACGGGGTAACTATTTTTATTGAATATATTCCCTTGATTGAATCGAATTGTATCCCCAGTGTTTTGCCTTATTGTGAAAAATCTATGCAGAGAATCACCATTAACTTTTATAGCAATTGTCCGAAACTCCATTGTGCAGATAATGGCATTACTGGTTCGGTTAATACAGGAATAAAAAACTACAAGAAAAGATAAAAAATAAAGCTTCATTTTAAAATAGTGTTTATCTGTACATCATTGCCTTCTTTGAAGATTTATTCCAGCCAGCTTGATTTTCGTAATTAACGAAATATATTTTCAAATCGGCTTGATTTTCATAATCAACAAAAAATATTTTTTTGTCAGCCTGATTGGCATATTCGGTAAAAAACCATTTGCCATTATTATCCCCCGCTTGATTAGCATATTTGACTTTATAAACGCTAAGATCTGCCTGGTTTTCATATTTAACTACAAAAACTTTTACATCTGCCTGATTAGCATAATCTACAGCGTATATTTTTTGGGCAGTTAAATAATTAGAGTAGCACAAAAGTGAAATAAATAAAATCAGTATTTTCATTTTAAAAAATTTATAGTTCATTTGAATTTATACTACATAAATATACTGCAAATTAAATAGTATTATAACAATTTAATCAACATGCTTTTGCAACCAGCTTACTGACTTCGCTCATTGGAATTCTCTCTTGTAGCATGGTGTCTCTGTATCTAATGGTAACGGTATTATCTTCTTTTGTTTGATGATCTATTGTTACACAGAAAGGGGTGCCAATGGCATCCATTCTCCTATATCTTTTTCCAATGGCATCTTTTTCTTCATAAAAACAATGAAACTGAGATTTACACTCATTCATTAAAGCAGAAGCGATTTCTGGGAGTCCATCTTTTTTCAAAAGAGGCAATATGGCTAATTTTGTTGGAGCGATTTTTGCAGGTATTTTCAATACTACCCTGCTATCTTCTGTTCCGTCTTCTTTTGTCCATTTTTCTACCTGATAAGCTAAGGAGATAACTGTTAAGAATAAACGATCAAGTCCTACTGATGTTTCTACTACAAAAGGAGTGTAATTGCCATATGGTTTACCTTCAGCATTTAAATCATTATCAAAGTATTGAATTTTCTTTTTACTAAATTTTGCATGTTGATTTAAATCGAAATCTGTTCTGCTGTGAATTCCTTCTAATTCTTTCCATCCAAATGGAAATTCAAATTCAATATCCAGTGCAGCATCAGCATAGTGAGCAAGTTTTATATGATCATGGAATCGTAGTTTATCTGAAGGTATTCCAATGCTCTCATGCCATTTCTTTCTAGCATCTTTCCAATAATTATACCATTCCATTTGAGTGCCTGGACGAACAAAGAATTGCATTTCCATTTGTTCAAATTCCCTCATTCGAAAAATAAATTGACGGGCAACAATCTCATTTCTAAATGCTTTTCCAGTTTGGGCAATTCCGAAAGGAATCTTCATCCTTCCTGTTTTTTGTACGTTTAAAAAATTAACGAAGATGCCTTGTGCTGTTTCTGGTCTTAAATAAATAGTATCAGCTTCTTCAGCAACGCTTCCAATTTGTGTACTGAACATTAAATTGAACTGACGAACATCTGTCCAGTTAACAGTTTTACTGATGGAACATTTAATTTTATTAACCTCAATCAGGCTTTTTAATCCAGTAAGATCATCAGCTGCTAATAGTTTATCCATTTCAGCAATTAATGTATCAGCAGCAGATTTTTCTAAGGTTTCTGCAAAAGCTTCAATCAAATGATCAACACGGTATCTTTTATTGCTGTCTTTATTATCTATCATAGGGTCGCTGAAATTATCAACGTGACCACTTGCTTTCCACACGGTAGGGTGCATGAATATCGCCGCATCTATTCCAACAATGTTTTCATGCATTTGTGTCATACTTTTCCACCATTCATCGCGAAGATTTTTCTTTAACTGAGCGCCCATCTGTCCGTAGTCATATACAGCGCTTAATCCATCGTATAATTCTGATGATTGAAAAATATAACCATACTCTTTACAATGAGAGATGATTTCTTGGAAGTTATTGATTTCATTTGCCATAATGCAAATATAGAAAAGAAAAAAAAGACAAAATAAAATACTATTTGATGATTGAATTAAATTTATTACACCAAAGTTTAATAGGGTAGGCTTAATATGGATGACAATATTCGGACTGGAGTATTGAACTTGTATTAAAAAAAGCGCTAGCCGTCGACAGTATTTAAAACATTAATTTACTTATATTGAGTTATATCGGGCTGGATATTTACTATTTAGCTTTTTGTTGTTATCTTTATCATTAGTTTTTCACTCAGAATTGGTTCCGGGCGGATGAAATACTAATTTCTTTAATTCGGCAAGCCTTTTCCCATGGCTTTAATTTTATAAGACTATCATCTATAACTGTAATAAACAAAACTTTCACTATGCGACACATCATTTTTATTTTTACAGCTTCATTCTTTCTTATATCATGCGGACAAAATGAAACAAAGCAAAAAGAATTAGAGCTTAAAGAAAAAGAGCTTGCTCTTAAAGAAAGAGAATTGCTTTTAAAAGAAAAAGAAAACACTCATCAGCAACCAACGAAAGAGAATACAGATATTTATTATAAATCCTATAAGCCATGTTCTTTCAGTGTAGTTTTACCTTCTAATTTGGATCTGCAACCAATCTATGAAGACAGAAATCCAAATTATTGCGATTTCAGTGTGAAAAGTAAAGACGGCTTTGAATTTATACAAATCCACTCTTTAATCAATTCGAGATTTGAGTTTAATTCTATTGTTGAATTGTACCAATCTGCTATCAACGAATCAGATTTTGACATTACATATAAAATTCAAAAATCAAATTGGTTTGTATTAAGTGGCATTAATAGAAAAAACGGCAATGTTATTTATTGGAAAAGAGTATCAGGCAATCGGTTCATTAGTGATTTGTATATAGAATATCCCAAGAGCAGAGAATTAGATATTATGCCTCATATAACAACGATTTCAAGGTCATTTGCGAGTGAATAAACTACAACTAATAATTAATATTTTATTTTTCAACTAAAAAAAATAGATGAAATATTTTAAAAAAGTAATTATAAAATCAAACGTGTCATTTTTCATTGCTACGCTTTTTTTATGTGTTTGGACTGTATCTGTTAAGGGACAGACATCCATTCAAAAAGGGAAAGCACAATTAATTGAATTTACCAATGCTACTCCAAATTTCATTGTTCCTGAAGGAAAAACATGGGTTGTTTATTCAATTTTTTCAGATTATGCTTCATTTATTACAAATGCTACAGATGGTAATAATTACAATGAAATAAAAATTTTTATAAAAAATATTAACGGTGTTGAGAAAACTAATAGTGTTAAAAATTTATATGGAACTCAAGTTTACAGATCATCAAATACTTCAACAGCATTCCCGTATCCGATAATTTTCCCTGAAAAAACTTCCTTATCTTTTATCATTATGCAAGGCGAATTAGAAAAGATTAAAGAATATAGCGGTAAGGCTTATATATCTTTTGTTGAAGTAGAAAACTAAAAATTGACATGCCTATAAATAGGGTTCAAATCAGGCTGAATAAATAAAAAAAGTATTATTGAAAATTTAAAGTCAGGCCTAATAATAATTAAAAAAATAGGATGAATTTTTAAAATCCTATAAAGTAAAAAATAGTATATGAAAAAAATAATACCAATTCTTTTAGTCTCGTTACTGTATATAAATTTTGTTTTTGCTCAAGAATCAAAAGTAATTTGTGAAAATTTCAGAAAAGACTCAGTAGAATTTCGAGCGCTTCAAAATAAAAAGATTTTATCAAGCAAACTATCAGTTTATGAATTAGGTTTTGAAAACTACCCTGGTAAAAAACAAAATCAATTCGCTCAAATAAAAAAACAAGGGTCATATGTTTGGGTTATGAAAGATACCACCAGTAAAATAAAATTAATTGTAGCTATTAGTCAAAACTCAAGCGAAGAGTGGGGTACAAATTTAACAGTTTTACATTTTGATGAAAACCAAAATTTAAAACTGTATCGACATGATCGGAATACATATGAAAGTTATAGTCGGGCAAATATTTCACAAAATTGGATATCTGACAAAGATGCACAACCATGCGACTTCTTCTTCATAGACGGCAAAATTATTAGCAAAGATTCTTTTTGCAATATCGATGACATTACAAATGAGTATCAAAAAAATAAGATTGCATTAAATGGTGGATTTTCAGAGACAAATATTTCAGCAATACTAATGGCTTTCGGAATCTATAAATAACTTACACTCAAAGTAAAGAGTAAGTTTGAGTGAGATGTCTTAAGGAAAGAGAACACAGTTAAACTTCATTGTCAATCATTCTCAAAACTTTTTATAAGAAAACGGCTCTAATCTTTAATAGATGCCAGAAATATTAGGCATGAGAGTTTTATAACTATATAATTCTCTATGCATCAAAGAAATAGATCACTTTAATATCCCGACAAACAATTCTCTTTTACAGTAATTATAAGAAAAGAACAACAAGATAAAAATGAACCGGTCGCAATTTTCGACCGGTTCAAAATGTCTAGTTAACTTAATTTAGTTGGTATAAAAAAACCACCGGATTTTATCCCGATGGTTGTGTTTTGCAATTAATCAAACTATTATTTTAGCTACAACCTAAGCTGTTACCGCAGTTTAAACATTTGTAACAAGTGCCACTTCTTACAGTAATGTGTCCGCAGGTATTACAAGCAGGGGCATCGCCTTGCATTGATTTGTTGGCTGCATTCATTGCATCAAGGGAAGTAACAAATTTTGCAGGACCGGCTTCTCTATGAGATTTAGTACCGTCCTGGTTATTACCAATTACCCTCACATCACTCAATTCGTGTGTTCTTTCTCCAATGGTTGGGGTAGTTTGATCCCAGGCTTCATTTCCAAGATTGCCAACTTCTGGCTTATCCAATACATGCACTAAATCAGTTCTGCCCAAATATTCATATGCCAATGAGCGGAACATGAAATCAATAATAGAAGTAGTTGTTTTGATGTTTGGATGTTCTACCATTCCGGCTGGTTCAAATCTTGTAAAAACAAATTTTTCTACGTACTCTTCTAGCGGAACACCATATTGAAGTCCAATAGAAATAGCGATGGCAAAACAGTTTAGCATACTACGCATCGTAGCGCCTTCTTTAGCCATATCAATGAAAATTTCACCTAAGGTGCCGTCATTGTATTCACCGGTACGTAAGAATAAAGCTTGACCGTTTATTTTTGCTTTTTGAGTAAATCCTCTTCGCTTAGCAGGTAGGGCTCTGCGCTCTACAATCATTGCTAATTGACGCTTCAGAGAAGTATCAGCGCTGCTTTGCACACGCTTGTTCATTTCTTCTAGCAATTCATCGATAGTAAGTTTACCCATATCTACCAACCCGCTTTCACCTATTGTAGTTTCTAAAGTAGATTCTTCGGAGGTGCCGTCTGTAACTTTTTTCTTTTTATCTGATTTATTGCTAAGAGGCTGACTTAATTTTGATCCATCACGGTAAAGTGCACATGCTTTCAATCCCAATTCCCAACTCAAACGGTAAGAATCAGCGATTTCTTCAATAGTGGCTTCGTGTGGTAGGTTTATTGTTTTACTAATAGCTCCACTTAAGAAAGGTTGAGCCGCAGCCATCATACGAATATGGCCATGTGCATGGATAAAACGCTGACCAGTTTGTCCGCATTTGTTTGCACAATCGAATACCGATAAATGCTCATCTTTTAAATATGGCGCACCTTCTACAGTCATGGTACCGCATACATAAATATTGGCTGCCTCTATTTCTTCATCACTAAATCCAAGTGATTCTAGTAAGCTCCAGCCAAAGTCATTATATTGTTCTGGTGCAAATCCAAGTCTTTGTAAACAAGACTCCCCAAGTGTAAATACATTGAATACAAATCCAATTTCGAATGCGCTGGCCATTGCGGCATTTAATCTATCTATTTCAGCAGGAAGAAATCCTAATTGTGTAAGTGTCTCTTCATTTACAAAAGGTGCTCCTTTTAAAGTAGCATGTCCTTTGGCAAAGTTTACAATTTCTGTTATTTCTTTTTCAGAATATTTAAGATTTCTTAAAGCTTGTGGCACACTTTGATTAATTATTTTGAAATAACCACCACCGCTTAATTTTTTAAATTTAACCAATGCAAAATCTGGTTCAACGCCAGTTGTATCACAATCCATTACCAATCCTATTGTTCCAGTGGGAGCGATAACTGTTGTTTGTGCATTTCTATAACCATGTTTCTCACCCATTTGAACAGCATCGTCCCATGCTTTTGTGGCAGCTGTTAATAAATAATCTGGGCAATACTTAGCATTAATTCCATGTGGCTTTATTTCAAGTCCATCATACGCGTCCATTGCATCATAAGCTGCAGCACGGTGATTGCGCATAACTTTCAACATGTGTTTTTTGTTGTCTTTATATCGATCAAAAGCACCTAAAAAGCTCGCCATCTCTGCAGATGTTTTATAGGCAACACCGGTCATGATTGCCGTGATTGCTCCAGCAATTCCTCTCGCTTGTTCACTATCATAAGCTATACCGCTTACCATAAGCATACTGCCTAAATTCGCATAGCCTAATCCAAGTGTTCTATAATCATAGCTTAGTTGCGCTACTTCCTTTGATGGAAACTGAGCCATAAGCACAGATATTTCTAATACTACAGTCCACAAACGACAAGTATGTTCAAATCCTTTCACATCAAAGATGTTATCATCTTCATTAAAGAAACGACGAAGATTTACGCTCGCAAGATTGCAGGCGGTATTATCTAAGAACATATATTCACTACAAGGATTAGAAGCGCGTATTGGTCCACCTTCTGGGCAAGTATGCCATTCGTTGATAGTCGTATCATATTGCGTTCCTGGATCTGCACAACGCCAAGCTGCATAATTTATCTGATCCCATAATTCTTGTGCTTTTACACTCCTCATTGTTGCCCCAGTGCTTCTTGCTTTCAAGTCCCAATCACCATTCTCATCAAGTACTTTAAAGAAAGAATTTGGAATGCGAACGGAGTTATTGCTGTTCTGTCCACTTACCGTACGATAAGCTTCTCCCTCATAATCACTTGGATATCCTGCAGCAATTAGTGCAGCTACTTTATCTTCTTCTTGTAATTTCCAATTAACAAATTCTACAATTTCAGGATGATCCAAATCTAAACAAACCATTTTAGCAGCACGGCGAGTTGTACCTCCGCTTTTTATAGCACCCGCTGAACGATCGCCTATTTTCAAGAAACTCATTAATCCACTTGATGTACCACCTCCACTTAATTTTTCACCTTCTCCTCTAATACTGCTAAAGTTTGTACCCACACCACTTCCGTATTTGAAAATCCTTGCTTCTCTAACCCAAAGATCCATGATACCCCCTTCATTTACTAAATCATCATCAACGCTAAGGATAAAGCATGCATGTGGTTGAGGGCGTTCGTATGCGGAAGTAGATTTTTTTAATTTACCATCTTTTGAGTCTACAAAATAGTGTCCTTGAGGCTTTCCTGTTATGCCATACACTTCATGTAAGCCAGTATTAAACCATTGAGGGCTATTGGGAACACACGCTTGATTGAGAATGCTATATACTAATTCGTCATAAAAAATTTGGGCATCTTTCGGTGAATTAAAGTAATCATAGCGCTCTCCCCAAACTCTCCAACAATGAGCCATTCTGTGCGCCACTTGCTTCGATGTAGTTTCTCTACCCAAACTTCCATCAGGTTGAGGAACCCCCGCCTTTCTGAAATATTTTTGAGCAAGAATATCGGTCGCAATTTGGCTCCATCCTTTTGGAACTTCTACATTATCCATCTGAAAAACAACCTCTCCACTCGGATTCTTAATCACTGAAGTACGATAATCGTATTCAAACATATCAAAAGGACTAACATCGTCCTTCGTAAACTGTCGCTGGAAGCTGAGCGCCTTAGTTGGTTGTTTTTTTGTTGGCATAAATTTTAAAATATTTTGATGGTTAGTAAGTTTTGGTCCTCATTGCATGGGGTGAACGAAAATATTCGAAGTAAGCCAACAAATTCACTCATAAATATCAACACCTTGTGGACAAAATCGACAAATATTTATGTAGATCACAATCACATTGAATTTCATGAGTTTTGCACTTTTTGTGGAAAGAATATATTTTTTTATAGTGTAAATTTGTTGTAATAAATAAGCAATAGGTATGCTGATAATCATATTTAGAACTATGTTTGGATATTGTAAGAAAATAAACTAAAATAATGAGGGTTGTTATACAACGAGTAAGCTTTGCCAGCGTTACGATTCATGATGAAATTAAATCGGCAATAAAAAAAGGGATGTTGATTTTTGTAGGGATTGAAGATGGTGACGATATGGAGGATATTCAATGGCTTAGCAACAAAATAATAAATCTTAGAATTTTTGACGATGAAAATAAAATTCCCAATCTTTCTCTGAAGGAAATCAATGGCGATATATTATTGGTTAGTCAGTTTACTTTACAGGCCTCAATAAAAAAGGGTAACCGTCCCAGTTATATTAAAGCCAGCAAGCCAGCTATAGCTTTGCCTATTTATGAAAGCTTTATTACTCATTTAGAAAAATTATTTGAAAAAAAAATTTATACAGGGGTATTTGGTGCAGAAATGGAAATAAATTTATTAAATGATGGTCCGGTTACCATTTGGATAGACTCTAAAAATAGAGAATAGGTAAAGCCGAAAAATACGAATCGCTCTAGAAAAAATAGCATTTAAATCAAACGAAATATACAATGAACAGTATTACAATTCAAGAGGCTCAGGAGAAAGTAGACCAATGGATCACTTCGACTGGCGTTAGGTATTTTAATGAATTAACCAACCTTGGGATTCTAATGGAAGAAGTGGGTGAGCTAAGCAGATTGATGGTAAGAAAGTATGGTGAACAGTCTTTTAAAGAAAGTGATAAAGGCAAAGAAATGGCAGATGAAATGGCAGATGTTCTTTGGGTATTGATTTGTTTGGCCAATCAAACGGGCGTTAATCTCACGGAGGCACTAGAGATAAATTTCAATAAAAAATCTTCAAGAGATTCAATACGTCATATTGATAATGAAAAATTAAAAATCGATAATAAACATACATCATAAATTAATAAGTTTTCATACCACGTAGCTTCATTTCAATCAAATACATTTACCTATCTTGCAATCATCACCACACAAAATAAATAGGATGAAAAAATCAGTTGTTTCCATTTTCGCATTTATCTTTTCTATTGCCATTTCTTACAGTCAGCAAACCAATAAACTAATCAGTGGCCCATGGGCAGGAAATGTAGAGTTGCGTACTGCAACAATTTGGATGGAGGTTTCGCCTGCTGTAAAAAAAATAAATGTTAAGTACCATCCAATATCAAATGAAGCAGCTGTTAAAAATGTTCAATTTAAAGGGGAGCTTGGAAAAGAGTTTAATCCAATAAAAATAGACCTTAATGACTTAGAATTTGGAACGGCCTATTCATATGAGGTTTTCTTGGACAATAAAAAAATACCGGTTTCTTTTCAAACAAATTTCACCACAAAAGATTTATGGCAATATAGAAAACCGGCACCCGATTTTAGTTTCCTTACAGGTAGTTGTGCTTACTTTAATGATCCAAAATATGACAGACCGGGGAAACCTTATGGCGGAGATTCTACTATTTTTGAAACGATGGCCAAAACGCCAGCGGAAT
>CANICR010000005.1 GCA_947466405.1 Chitinophagaceae bacterium
CAATGGGCAAAAAATATTCCCAAGATCATTCTTACCAATCCTAAAGATTACTATGCTTCTTCTTTTGTGCATGATCAGATAAATGCTTCACTACCAATTGACAATGTAATTGAAATTCAAAGCTATAAGAAGTCGCTTCAGGATTTAAAAAATATTATTGAACTTGTGAATGACAATCAATTTGAAAAAGCAAAGAATAATTATCATACAGAATTCACGTTGCAAAACTTTAAATTCATTTATCATCAATGTAGAGGCTATGTAAAAAGAGGCGATTTTGTATCTCCAATAAAATCATTTCGGATAGTTTGTAAAAGAAATCATTTCAGTTGGAAGGCAGTTGGTTATTTAATAAAAGGGTATTTAAAAGCGCCTATTTATTTATTTCAAAAAGAAATTGATTAATGTTGTTTTCTATTTATATTTTTCTATAAACTGGTACAAGTTAAAATCTTTTATTTGCTGTTTAATTTCTAAATAAAGATCCGATTTATCTATATCCTTCATTCTTTTCTTTTGAATAAGCTGATATATCTTTTCTACGAAAAGCCATTCTTTTTTCTCTTTGTTATGTGATTTGTTTTTTATTATAGCTTCTTTCAATTCTTCAAGCCCTTTATTTTGATCAGCAATTGTTTGTATGATGGGAATCTCATCGTTTTTATTTTTGAAAGCTGGCGCTAACATTTGTCGGAGATTGTTTGTAAATATATTTGCCCCGTCCCTGTCTGATTTATTCACAACAAAAACATTGGCAATTTCCATTAATCCTGCCTTCATTGTTTGTATTTCATCGCCAGATTCTGGCACTAATACAACAATGGTTACATCTGCTAATCCCGCAATTTCAATTTCGCTCTGACCAACGCCTACTGTCTCAATGATAATATAATCGTATTGTGCTGCTTTGAAAACGTCTGTGATTTCAATAATTTTTGGATTTAGACCACCCAGAGATCCCCGAGTTGCAAGAGAGCGAATAAAAACATGTGGATTATTATGCCATTGACTCATTCGAATTCTATCCCCCAATAAAGCGCCCAAATTAAATGGTGAAGAAGGATCGATACATAGTACTGCAACTTTTTTATCATCTTCAATTAGCTTTCCAATTAAAGCATCAGTCAATGTGCTTTTACCCGCACCTGGTGGACCTGTAATGCCTATTATAATATTGGCATTATTAACTGGCAATGATTGCATAAATTGTTCATAGCCATCCACTTCGTTTTCTACCAATGAAACACATCGGGCAAGCGTGTTGATATCGCTCGCAATTAACTGATTATTTAATTGTTGCCACATAATGCAAAATACTTTAGATAATTTAAATTATAGCAGGTATCTATTTTATTATTTTAAAAAAAGAATATTTTAATAATAATGAGTAGAAAAACAATCAAATATAATTTATAAGTAGATTTATAAAAACTGGATTTAGTTTAAATAATTGAATATGATGTTTGATGTTAGTGACAATTACAATAATTGGCGTTATTGGGTATAGGTGGTGGCGTAATAATAAAGAATAATATTTATATCCACTTTAAGATCAACAAGTCATTTATTCGAACCTTAAAAGATTGGCGGAAATTACATCAGGATCAAAAAGGGTTGTTGCAGGTTTAAAGCAATTAGTTTTATTTGCGTTTACCAAACGGCCATAACCTTTTGCCCTGATAAAATGTGCCGTATTCTTAACGACTCTATGAGAAATTTTATTTGAAATAGTTTCACAATGCCAATGCCAATCTTCATGACCCCATCCAGATTTCATATCTACATTAATTTGTAACTGGCTTAAAAATACAGAACGTTTCAGAAAAACCAGGCTAGTCCAATAGTTGTTTTTCGACATTTCCCATTTGTCGAAATTTTCAGATGTAGAATCCTCATGTGGAAAAATATGAACCATTTCTCCAAAAATAAAATTCAACTCAGGATGACAAATAACGTCTAAAAATTGTTTGTTACTAAAAGAGCATGCTTCAAAAAGCCAGTTATAACCAAATAAATCATCTCCATCTAAAAAAGCAATGTATTGGCCATTTGCAATTCTAGCACCATGATTTCTTGAAAATCCAGTATCTCCGAATTTAACAATAACAACTTTTAGCCAAGAATAATTTTGTTCATCAAAATAGTCAATGGTTTCTTGAGTAGGATTATCTAATACAGCAATTGCTTCAACTTTTAATCCCTTATCAGTAGCAAAATCAATAGATTCTTTTAATGAGAGGCAGGAGTAATGAACCATTGAGCCCTCTGAATGCGCGTTTAATATTACAGTTATATCAGTCATTCATTTTTTATTATAGTTAAACTAAGTAACCGGATTTTATTAACGCTTGTTCAAGATTTTCATTGGAGTGCCTAGTCGATATCAAATCATATGCATTTTTAGCAAGTGTACTTGCTTTTTCTGGATTAGATATTATGTCTTTTATTGCGTTTGAATAATCCTTAATAGATTCAATATCTTCTATTAAATAGCCTGTATTTTCATTAATCAATTCTTTTATTCCGCCAACGCTAGAGGCTATTACAGGCATTCCAGCTGTACAAGCTTCAATTAATACATTTGGTAAACCATCCCATGAGGACGTATATAATAGTCCAATATAACTCATGTCTAATATTTCATCAAATGATTCATAAGATCCTTTGAAAGAAATATTTGAGCACTTTATAAGTTTTTTATAATAAGCATTCGATTGATATAAATACCCATAAACAACAAATTCTATATTAGGATTAGACATGGCGATGTTGAAAAGTAAATCTGGTCTTTTTTGATCGCAAATTCTCCCCGCCCATAAAAATTTATAGGAAGAAGAATTTTTAATAAATTCCGATAAATCCCTTTTTAAATAAAAACCATTTTTATTTTTTAAATCCCTAGAAGGATAATATATACATGAAAATTTAGAAAGAGCTGCCTTTGTTAATCCAAATTCTGTTTTAAGATTATGTAACACCTCGAGATTGTCAGTAAAAACAATATCTAACATTTCATATTGTTGCTTTAAATATTTAACTAAATAGCCAACACTTATTTTGTTGGAGTTATAATCATGGCAAAATGCAACGGCACATAATTTTGATTGAGAGCTTAGTTGTTTTCCTAAAACCTTAAACATTTCCCATCCATGGAAAGAGTTGATATTGTGAATAACTTTTGGCTTTAACTGAACGCATAATGTTTGCAACAGTAGTAAATATTCATGAGAATCTAAGCGGGTTAAATATTTGGACAATGAGATGAATTGAGCCTCTCCTTTTATCCAACTTTTTGCATCATCCTCGTTTCCTTGTGTATTAATTATTAATACCTTGTATTTTTTTTCTAATAAAAAATTAATATGAACACAAGCTACCCAATCAGCACCGCCTTTTTTTAACTGAGGCAACAAGAAGATATAGTCCGGTTTGGTTTTTATCGATAAAATTACCTCTTTAAATATCTTCGCAAACAATGTTCTAGGCACATTGTATATATCTGAAACAATGCCTTTACTAAAATAATCAATGGCTATTTGCGGTTCAATTTCAGAGGCTTTTTTAAGCAAATCATTAATAATATTTTCTTTATTATAGTTGAATGCTTCTGTATTTAAGGTTGTTTTATTATTTGGAGAATTTAAATGTGTCACTGCTTTATTATCATCCTCAATATAGTCAGGTGATGAATAATAGTCCTCTTTGGTTTTACGGCCTTCATTATGGCCGTATAAAATATAATGAATAAAAGGATTGATGTTTGCATTTCTAACATCTGGGTTAAGCTTTAAATAAGTAGATATATTAAAGCTTGAATTTGGATTGCAATTTAATTTCCATCCCTTTGTACAAAAGTGAATTAATGGGATAATGGTATTGTCTTTTTCAGGCAAGTATAAAGCTTTATACTCCTTCGAATTAAATCCAGGATGTGGATTGTAAAGAGCAGGCCCTCCTATTTTTTCAAAGTGTTCAATTGGCGACAATCCTGATTTTAGCGCTTCAGGGTATTTATTAAGATAATACTCAGTATCAAATAGTGGATGTGGGTTAAGATTTTCTAAATAACCCTTTTTATTATAATGATTGTAATAATAATAACGACTATAATTTACTTTATCAACATTGTTTAATTGTTTAGCATACAAATCAAAGTCAAATAAAAAATTAAAAAACAATGCTTTGTTTTTTTTAACTGATATGTATGTTTTACATATTGGAAGTATGCTTGGTAAAGTATATTTAAAAAGATGTTTTATTTTATTAGGCATATAAAACCGACAGTGTTATAAAAAACAAATATAAGTAAAAAGCTCCTTTTTTTAACGAAGTAAAATAATTTCCTGTACCATATTCCATAATATTTTCGTTCGTATTTTTTATCATTTCTTATACCATTAAAAAATTCGACTATACCTAAGCCATTTGATTTATATAATTCATAATGTTTTTGATACAAATAAAGCATAGACGTATCTTCAAACTTAAGTTGCATATCTGTCAAAGAATTTTTCTCCATTCTTTTTCTATAGAAAAAAAAACAGTCTTTAAATTTATAAATCCCTCCAAATAAATGTACTATTCTAATCCAAAGGTCCCAGTCTTCTATATACTTTAGTTTCTCATCAAACGCCCCAGCTTTTTCAAATATTTGCTTTCTAATGATGGCTGAAATAAAAATAGAGTTTTCGAGCAGAAGAGAAACAGGATCAAAATCGGGCAATTTCCATATTTCGTTTACACTGCCAAATAATTGGGCATTACAATAAACCAAATTAATAGAATTGTTTTTTTCTAAAAAGGCAACCCCCGATTTTAAATAATCACAATGAATTAAATCGTCAGCATCTAGAAAAAGCAAATATTTTCCCATAGCATTTTTTGCCCCCAAGTTTCTTGCAGCAGACTGTCCTCTGTTTTGAGTAGAATACACTATTAAATTCTGCAGATTATTTTCTTTTGAATATTGCTCAATTATAGTAACTGAATTATCCGTTGAACCGTCATTGATAATAATAACCTCATAGTCTGTAAGTTTCTGTTGATATACAGATTCGAGTGTTTCAGTAATAGTGCTTTCGTTATTGAAGCATGGAATGATTATAGAAATTATTGGAGTCAAGAATTATATAGTTTAATATTTTTTGTGGTAGTTAATATACTAAAATAAAAAGTTGTATTACCTATTTGTTCAACGGTTGAATGTCCCAAATTAAACTATCGGAGCGTCAAGGATTCGTTGGGATTAATTAAATACAACTATTATAAACAGTTGTATTATTATCCAATTTTTTGGAGATTAATCAGCCGCTTATAAACGCCTTCATTTTTATCAATCAAATCCAAATGATTTCCCCGTTCTATAATTTTACCATCTTGCAGAACAATTATTTCATCTGCTTGTTGTATGGTGCTTAGTCTATGAGCAATTACCAATGTTGTTCTACCTTTCATTAAATTACCCAATGCATCTTGCACCAGTTTTTCTGATTCGGTATCTAAAGCAGAAGTAGCTTCATCTAGTATTAATATTTGAGGGTTTTTAAACACAGCCCTTGCGATACTTAAACGTTGTCTTTGTCCACCGGATAAACGAATGCCTCTATCACCAATATTAGTTTGATAGCCATTTTCTGTTTCTATAATAAAATCATGGGCATTTGCAACCTTTGCTGCGTTAATAACATCTTCCATGCTAGCATTAGGCTTTCCTAAGGCGATATTTGTGAAAATAGTATCATTAAACAACATGGTGTCTTGTGTTACAAAACTCATGTAGCTTCTTAATGATTCCATTTTAAAATCTCTTATATCTTTCCCATCTATTAAAATATTGCCACTTGAAACATCATAGAATCTTGGTAATAAATCAGCTATTGTAGATTTTCCTACACCTGAAGGACCAATTAAAGCAATTGTTTTTCCCTTCTCCATAATAAAACTAATATTATCAATTACAGTTTTGTCGGTATACTTAAATACAATGTTGTTAAATTCTACTTTTTGGTTAAAGCTAGTTAATTCGATGGCATCTGATTTGTCTTGAACTTCAATAGGTGTATCAATTACTTTTAAAATTCTTTCACCAGCAGCTTGTCCTCGTTGAATATTAGCTAAGGCCAAAACCAATGCTTTTGCTGGTCGTATAACTTGAGAAAACATGGCTAAAAATGCAATAAAAGAGCCGGCGTTTAACGCAGAAGGGTCTGACCCGCTTTTATTATTTAAAATCAATCCACCACCATATACTAATATTGCGGCTACAACCATAACGCCTGAAACCTCAGAAAAGGCAGGGGCTAATTCTCTTTTGGCAAAACTTTTCAAAGCCGCTTTTCTATAAAATTCACTTTCCTTACTGAATTTAGAAATAAAAAATTTAGTAGCATTAAAAGATCGAATAATACGCATTCCCGTAAGCGTTTCATCTATTATAGTTAAGATTCTTCCTACAGACGCTTGAGCATCTTGCGCCTCTTTTTTTAATTTCTTTGTAACTACAGCTATTCCAGTAGCGGATATAGGAATAATGATTAGTGTAAAAAGCGTTAGCTTAACAGAAATCATAAACAAACCAACAAAATAAGCTATTATTAAATAAGGCTGCTTAAATAGTATTTCCATTGAGCCGCCCGCAACAGCTTCTAGTTCTAACACATCGGTGTTCATCCTAGATAATAAATCTCCCTTGTGTTCTTTTGTGAAATAACCTAAATGCAGATAGTTTATTTTTTCGAATATGGCCTCTCTGATTCTCTTTACTAAGAGTGTACGTGCTTTCATTAATTCGCGGTCAGCAAAGTAGCCAAACAAATTTGTCATTATTACCGCAAGAATAATAATACTCGCCATAAGGTAAATCGCGTAAATGGGATTTATTGACTTTAAATGGTGTATTTGATAATAAAAATAATCTTTGAAAAAGCTTTGAGAAAATGAAAAATCTGGAGCTACAGCATATTTGGCAGCAAACTCTGCGGTTTCTGTTGTAAATAAGAAGTTTAATAAAGGAATTAATAAAGCAAATTGAAATACATTAAAAAAAGTACCAATTATCGAGAAAATAAAAAAAGGGATAGCAATTCGTCTGTATGGTTTAATATAAGAGAGTAAGCGTAAATATATTTTCATTAAGAAAAATTTATAAGTAGTAGTGATTGAAGCTGATTTGAAAAAAAGTTGTGAACAAAATCCGCCATCAACCTTAACTTAGCATGCGCAAAGCTACTAAAATTCAATAATTATTCAAAGTTTTATTAGTATTATATCGAATTTGAAAGGGCTTCGAATTTTTTTGCAATATTGTTATTAATGAACAAATTCTATAGTTTTAGATAACATAAAGAGTTGTAACTAACCTATATGTAGTATTAGATAAGTTGCATTGATCAACTTTTATCATTGTTCAACATGAAAATCGAATTATTTTGATTAAAAAAGGCATTTCTGTAGTTATTCCAAATTATAATGGAAGAGAGCTTCTAGTATACATAATACCCCCATTACTAAAAGCATTAAAAAAAACAGCGCTTCCTTTTGAAATTATTATTTCAGACGATAATTCGATAGACGACTCCATCTTTTTTATAGAATCTGAATATCCTGATATTATTTTAATAAAAAATTCGAATAATAGAGGGTTCTCCCCAACAATTAATGAAGGAATTTTTATTTCTAATTTTGATTATGTTTTACTATTGAACAATGATGTGATATTATCGGAAGATTATTTCATTCCGCTATTGCGATACTTTGAAAAGGAAGACACTTTTGGTGTTATGGGTAAAATTATTGGTTGGGATGATGATCAAATTCAAGACGGAGCAAAATACCCCAATTTTCATGGAGTAAAAATAAAAACAAATGGCAATTATATTTCAAAGCACCCAGCCAAAAACGACTGGCTTTACTCGATATATCTATCTGGCGCCAACGCATTGATTGACAGAAAAAAACTATTGCAGCTTAGAGGCTTTGACGAAATGTTTGCCCCTTTTTATGTGGAAGATTACGAATTGTCAATCAGAGCCTGGAGACTAGGATGGAAATGTTACTATGAGCATTTTGCTGTGTGCAGGCATAAAACATCTTTTTCAATAAAAAAGAAAAATAAAAAAAAATACATAAAGGCTATTTACAATAGAAATAAAATGTTTTTACACTCAATCCATCTTTCTGGAATGAGTCTTCTTCTATACTTTATTCAGTTAACCGCAGAGGCGATTTTAAATATTATCTTATTGAGATGGAATTATTTACATTCAATTCGTATGTTATTATTTAACATAGAAAATATCAAAAAAGCAAGAAAAAATATTTTCGTAGTTAGTGAAGAATTAGAAAGACCCGCAATGTCTTTAAGGGCTGTTGTTAAAAAGATTAGGCTAGAAATTAAAACAAAAGAAATTGAGTTATTTTAAGAAATTTAACCAAACAACTTCGTTTTACATTTTACTAGGTATGGGTAACGTATAAATTGTTTTATTATAAAAAAACAAAACCTTGAATTAAATATTCTATTTTTTATTTTAGAATTGCTCAAATAAAATCTTGTACAAGTGGTTTGTATAAATCCTAACTTCATTTTCGCTCCATATTGTTCAATAAATTCATTCTTATATAACTCAAGTGATTTTATGTTTCCTTCACTGAGGTGTAATAGCATAAAAGGAATTACATAAGATGAATAGCCCAAAAATTTTGCAATAATACAAAGGTCAGTCCCATAAAGATGAAATCCTTTTAGGTTTGGCGAAATTGTTAGGTTAGTTGATTTCTTGATCACTAAAAAATTTTCATCAAGGGATTTAATCGGATGGGGAAGATTTTCTTTTGGTATAAAAGTCTCGTTAATATGAGTAATATGAAGAATGGTTTGATGATATCCTAATCCACCGCTATTTCCGCAAATAGCCCAATTTGGATCAATTTTGTTTAATTCCTCAAGACAAGAAATTAGCTTTTGCTTGTTATCAATAATTCTTACATCCTGATGTGCAATTATAAGGTATTCGCCCGTTGATATTTTTAAAAAACTAGAAATGGCCTGATAAGCATCAAATTCGTTTTTGTGTGTATTGTCTGCTATAATATACTCACAATTCTCCTCTTCAAAACCATTGGTTAAGAAGCTGTCTTTCATTACATGGTATTCATCCATATCGCTTACAATCGTACAGATTGAAAAAAGAAATGGATATTTAGGAGGCTTCTTATTAATAATTTTTAAAGACATAAATTTCTAAACTATTTTTTATCAATTTGTAAAAACTGCACTTGTTTATTTACCTTTTCCATAATTAAGAATTTGTCAGAAAATGCATTAGTGTAATTTATTTTGCTTTAAATTTCTCAATAGCATTCTTTGAAAACGAACTTAATACTAGTCGACCACTAATAGCCGCTCTTTCTTTTAATAAGGCATCCCAGTTTTCTGATCCCTGCCAAAATACACTTTTAAGCTCTTTCATTGCATCAGGACTTGATTTAGATAAAGTGGTTATAAGATTTTCAATAGCTTCATCAACTTTTTCTACGGAAGAACAAATTTCAGAAAACAATCCATTCGTGTATGCCCATTGGCTACTTCGCCAGTTAGTAGCATCAATCGACAATGCAGTAAAAGCACTTTTTCCAACTTTTCTTTCTACCGCAGGACCTACTACAAAAGGACCAATACCTACCGCCAATTCGCTGAGTTTTATATCTGCAGTATTTAACGCAATAGCATAGTCGCTAGCTGCCGCTAATCCAACACCACCACCTACACATTTCCCTTGAATTCTTGCAATAATAAATTTCGGACATAATCTCATTGCATTAATAACATTTGCAAATCCACTAAAAAAAAGTAATCCAGTTTTTTCGTCATTAATTGACATCAATTCGTCAAAGGAAGCACCAGCACAAAATGATTTTTCTCCTCCACTCCTTAATACGATTACAGAAGAGTCTTTTAATTTTCCTGCACTTTCAATTTCTTCTGCTAGGGCATTTAATATTTTGCCCGGTAATGAATTGCTTTGGGGATGAAAAAACTCAATCGTCGTAACTCCTTGTTGCGTGAACGATTTTACATAAGGTTCTTTATTCAAATCAGACATACAATAAATTTAGTTTTTATTTTTCATTTGTACCATAGTTAATATAGTAGCTATTCCTACTAATTCATCCGTTTCATCAAACATTTCTACTAGCCATTTTACTATTCCTTTTGGAATATCAGCCCCTTTTATCATAGGAACATCCGGATTTATTTCTTTTAACTCTTGAGCCGTTTTTTCTTTACAGGTAAATTTAATATATAAAGAAGATCCAGCGTACATTGGCTTTGTAAAACGAAGCTCATCTATTCCATAATTTAATAGAACCGGATTTTTTTTATAACTGTCAACAAATAATCCTGCAGCAGCACTCATGATGAAATAACCATGGGCTACCTGCTCTTCAAACATCGTCCCATTGAAATCTGTATTAATCAGGTGGGCATAGAAATGGTCGCCGCTTACGTCTGCAAATGCATCAATATCGGCAGAAGTTATCAATCGCTTTTCTGTTACAATCTGATCTCCAATTTCCAACTCTTCGAAATATTTTCTAAACGGATGAATAGCGCAACTATTTCCTTTCGCATATTGCTGGTATACATTACTGATAGCAGTAATCATGGACGGCGAACCTTGAATGGCGGTGCGCTGTAGATAATGTTTTATTCCGCGTAAGCCTCCCATTTCTTCGCCGCCACCTGATCTACCAGGTCCACCATGAGTTAAAAGTGGTAACGGTGATCCATGACCGGTACTTTCTTTTGCGCAATCATTATTTAATACAAGAATTCTCCCATGGTGACTCGCTGCCCCTAAAACATATTCTTTAGCCGTACGAGCGTCATTGGTAATAATAGAAGAGCATAAACTGCCTTTCCCTTTTTTACTAAGCTCAATTGCATCTTCTATGTTTTTATAAGGCATTATAGTGCTCACGGGCCCAAAAGCTTCGATGTTATGAGGATCTTCAGATGTAAATGGAGAAGTATTCATCAATAACATAGGACTAATAAACGCGCCTTTAACAGCATCTGCATCTACCACTTCTACACTTTCTAAAGAACCAAATAACAATTCACTTGTTGCTAATAATTTTTGTACTTGTGCTTTCACTTCAATGCGCTGATCTATTCCTGCTAAAGAACCCATGCGTACTTTTTCATTGTGTGGATTTCCTATAACTGTTTTATTAAGTTCTGTAACAAGCGCTTTCCAAACGTCTTCCATTTTATTTTCTGGTACAAATATCCTGCGAACAGCTGTACACTTTTGTCCAGCTTTAACCGTCATTTCTTTTTTTACTTCTTTGATGAAAATATCCCATTCCGGCTGACCAGGATTTACATCATTGCCTAATACCATACAATTAAGCGAGTCTGCTTCTAAATTAAAAGGAGTATTTTCTGATAAGATAACCGGATGTGATTTGAGTTGAAGGCCTGTGCTGGCTGATCCTGTAAAAGTTATCACGTCCTGAGAAGTAACGTGGTTTAATACATCTCCCGCACTACCACAAATTAATTGCAATGCTCCATCAGGCAATATATTTGATGCTACTATTTCTCTTACTACCGCTTCAGTTAAATAGCAAGTGACGGTTGCTGGTTTTACTACAGCGGGTACGCCTGCTAGTAAGTTAACTGCAATTTTTTCCAACATACCCCAAATAGGGAAATTATAGGCATTAATATGAATAGCAACTCCTTCTTTAGGTACTAAAATATGGTGACCCATGAAAGAGTTTTGTTTACTTAAAGCAATGGCCTCACCATCTAGTGTAAAAGTTTCATCGGGCAACTTTCTTCTAAGAGAAGCATTAGCGAACAAATTCCCGATACCACCTTCTATGTCAATCCAACTATCAATTTTTGTAGCACCAGTTTGAAAACTAATTTTATAAAACTGTTCTTTTTTTTCCAAAAGATGTAACGCCAAAGCCCTTAACATGCGCCCCCTTTCCTGAAAAGTCATTTTTCTTAACGCAGCATTTCCCTTTCTCCTTGCATAGTCTAATGTAGCAGCAAAGTCGAGCCCTTTTGTACTGGCTAAAGCAATAGGACTTCCATCAACCGCATTAAACAATTGCTGGCCGTTACCATCTCCGCTTATCCATTTCCCTTGAACATAGTTCTCAAGCTTTTTCATAATAATATTGTTAAAAACACTTAATGATATTAAATACAATAATGTATCAAGAATACGCTTGGCAAGATAATTAAATCGTGGAAATCAGCCCTATAAAAAGAAAAGACTTACAAAAGATAAGTGTAAAACTAAAAATAAAACGGGCCATTACATTTTTGCATCAATCGCTTCACAGAGGGTATTGAAAATTTCATCAACACTGCCTTCCCCTTTAATTAGGGTTACTTTATCAAATAATCGATAATAATCTGCCACTGCGGTGGTTTTTTTATGATATTCATTAATGCGAGCCCTAATAATGCTTTCGTTGGTATCATCACTCCGTCCACTTGTTTCACCTCTTTTCATCAATCTTTTAACCAGCTCTTCTTCACTTACTTCAAGCGCCAACATTATGGCTATAGGGGAATTTTTTAATAATAATAATTTATCTAAAGCTTCGGCTTGGGCAGCTGTACGAGGGAATCCGTCAAATAGAAATCCTTTTACATCATGGTTTTGATCAATAGCGGAGCTAATCATGTCAATAACTACCTCGTCTGGAACCAATTCTCCTCTGTCCATCACTTTCTTTGCCTCCATACCCAATGCCGTTTGTTTTGTAATCTCAGAACGAAGTAGATCACCAGTGCTAAGATGCTTTAAGCCATATTTTTGAATAAGCTTTTCGCTCTGAGTACCTTTTCCACTTCCAGGAGGACCAAAAAGTATTAGATTAAACATAATTATATAAGTTCTGCTGCTTGAATTTTGTGAGAAAAAACCGATTTTTTGCAAAGATAATTCGCCATTGTTGAAAATATCTATTCAATAATCAGGCACTAGTTCTTTGCAAAACCTAAAAATCGATACGAATATACGATTTATTAACTATTTTTATGTCGTTTATCATTTTATTTAAATAAAATATTGACAACTGCTAAAATAATTAGATAATACATAAATTGTAGTGAGTTAACAACAAAACCATTCACATTCAATTTACTTTAAAGGGGGCACTTCATTGTATTAACTTCTACTTTTGTTCGTTGTATTAATTAATGAAAAATATGAGCACTACGAAATTTAGTAATTTGGCGGAAACGCTTATTGCATCAGAAATTGTAAAGTTGGGAGCAATAATAAAGGAAAAAATAAAATCAGGAGAAAATCTCTTTAATTTTACTATCGGAGATTTTGATGCTACTCAGTTTCCTATACCGCTTGAATTAAAAAATGAAATAGTAAAGGCATACAATGATGGCTATACTACCTACCCAAGTGCTGAAGGTGAATTGGATTTAAGAAATGCGGTGTCAGATTTTATAAAAAAACGGCAGGGCTTGTCATTTTCTACTGCTGAGATTTTGATCTCGAATGGAGGACGACCATTAATATATTCCATATTTAGAAGTATCGTTGATAAAGGAGACAAGGTTATTTATCCTGTTCCAAGCTGGAACAATAATCATTACACTCATTTTAATGAAGGGACACATGTGCTAATTCAAGCAGCAAAAGAAAACAACTTCATGCCAACGGCAAAGCAAATCGCTCCTTATTTAAAAGGCGCTACTCTCTTAGCACTCTGCTCTCCATTAAATCCAACCGGAACTGTTTTTACTAAAGATGAACTCGAAGCAATATGCGACTTAGTTATTGCAGAAAACGAAACTAGGCCTACAGATCAGAAAAGATTATATGTCATGTATGATCAAATTTACTGGTCCTTAACTTTTGGTAATGCAGTACATTATGACCCTGTTTCTTTGCGGCCTAAAATGAAAGAATATACCGTTTTTGTTGATGGCATTAGTAAAGCATTTGCTGCAACAGGTGTTAGAGTTGGTTGGGCAATGGGACCTGCACCACTAATTGCAAAAATGAAGGCGATTAATAGCCATATAGGTTCATGGGCACCAATGGCAGAACAAAAAGCGGTAGCTCTGTTCTTGCAAAATGAAGTGGCGTTAGACAATTATTTAACTCACTTTAAAGAGGAAGTTTATTATAGGCTTACACATCTTTATAATGGGTTTTTACAATTAAAGGAAGAAGGCTTTTCAATAGATGCTATAACTCCTCAAGCGGCGATTTATTTAACCGTGCAAATAAATATAGTCGGTAAAAAAACACTTGAAGGAATAGAATTGCAACAGCAGTCATCTGTCACAGAATACTTATTAAATGAAGCAAAGATTGCGATGGTTCCATTCAGTGCTTTTGGCGCAGATAAAGAAAGTAGCTGGTATAGAATCAGTGTTGGTTGCTGTAAGAAAAATGAAATAGATGCTGTGATTAATTCACTTAGAGAAGCATTAAAAAAACTGAAATAGGGATTAATTTTTATTATTTAAAAAAACGAAAGGATTTGCCTTTTTTCTTTTTAGCGATTTCTTTATTTCAACACTGTTATTTTGAATGGTGTATTTTGTTAAATCAATCAGTTCATGTGCCGCTACAAAATGATCTAATTCCTCCACAGTAAATAATAGATTATGTAAAGAGGCAACTTCTTGCTCAAGAGCCTGAGCATTCATTAATTCTTTTTTAAATAAAACCAATAAGTCGCGACTTTTTTTCATACAGATTAAATTATCTATAGCCTGATAACCCACGCTCATTAGGGCATCCACAATGCGCTTTTTTTGTGCCAGTACAGCTTGAAAACAAAAAAGCAGAAAGCATAATAATTAAAATGGTTGTTGTTGTTATTTTCATTGTTGATTATAAATTATCTGAATACTAATAATATGATTACAAGTTACAAACTAATTAAACTAAATTGAATAAAAAACAAACAAATAAATCACAAAACTGTATAGCTTGAATCAAAAAGATTCTAATAAAAAGGTTCTAATAGCCCCACTAGACTGGGGATTAGGTCATACTACAAGATGTATACCCATAATATCAGATCTATTAAAGAATAATATCGAAGTAATATTTTGTGGAGAAGAACCATCGGCAACCATCATTAAAAATGAATTTCCGACAATTGAAATACTTTATTTAAAGGGATATAAAATCCGATATTCAAAAAACCGGAATTTGTTTTTTATTAAAATAATGTTACAAATTCCTCGAATAATAAAAGCTATCAAACACGAAAACAAATGGCTTCAACAGGTTGTAAAAGCTAGAAAGGTTGACGCTGTGATAAGTGATAATCGTATGGGATTTTACAACAAACAAATACCTTCTGTCTATATTACTCATCAATTAAGCATTCGTACTGGCAATTCTTTTCTCGATAAAATACTTCAACGCATTCATTATTATTATATCAATAAATTTAATGTTTGCTGGGTTCCGGATTCTTTTTCTGAATATAACATGGCGGGCTCTTTATCTCATCCTAAAAAATATCCGCAATCTCCAGTTCAATATATCGGACCATTATCAAGGTTTAATAAAACGGAAGAAAAAAAGAAATATAGTATTGCTATTGTACTATCTGGTCCAGAACCACAAAGAACTATTCTGGAAAATATAATATTTAAACAAATTGTTGAAATCAAAGAGCCTGTTATTATTGTAAGAGGCTTGCCAATAACAAAAGAGAAAATTAAAACAAATAATAGTAATATCATTCAACACAATCATTTAGCAGGACATGAGCTTTGTGAAGTAATGCAACAATCAGAGGTTGTATTTGCCAGATCTGGCTATTCAACGATAATGGACTTGATTACTATTCAACAAAAAGCAATATTAATTCCAACGCCGGGTCAAACAGAGCAAGAATACCTTGCGGAATATTTATTTAAGAAAAATATATTCTTTACCGCTAGACAAGATGAATTCATTTTAGAAAAAGCGGTAATTGCGTCGCATGAATTCAAGTATTCCAACATCCATATTCAGCCATCATATACTTCTGTATTATCGGCGTGGCTAAAGGAGATTTAATCTTTATGCGTGGATTTTATTTTTTATGAGAGTGTATAAAATATCTTTTAATAGTAGAAATCCAAAATGCTAGTTCAATACCCGTTAACAAAAAAGGCTTTAATAAATAATTTCTTGAGTAGTGTTTTCTTACAAAAATTTTCATCGCACCAAAAAAATGCCTACTATAATTGGAATTACTTTTTTCTGTACTAGCACCTTTTAGATGAACGATAGTTGTTGTAGGTAAATAGTATTTTTTAAATCCAGCCTGAGAAATCCTATAACATAGGTCGATATCCTCGCCATACATGAAATAATCTTCATCAAACCCAATCACTTTTTTTAAAGCTTCATTAGACAACATCATAAAAGCACCAGATAATACATCAACAGGATTTGTTTTATTCTCCGGCAAATGACCTTCGTAATATTTAGAAAAAATTTTTGAATTTTTAAAAAGCCGATGTAAAGCAAACATTTTATAAAAAGAAGTAATCGGCGAAGGGAATCCTCTTTTACTTTCTTTTAAAAAGAAACCATTTCCATCAACCATTCTAACTCCTACAGCACCACAGTCGGTATTTGTTGAAAAAAAATCTATGCATATATCAAGGCAATCTTCTGGTATTAAAGTGTCTGGATTTAAAAATAAAATGTATTCCCCCTTTATTTTATTTAAAACACTGTTGTTTGCTTTTGCAAAACCCACATTGTCTTTACCCCATATAAAATTCACGTTATTAAATCGACCCTTAAAAAAATTCTCGCTTCCATCGGTTGACGCATTGTCAACCACAAAAATCTCAGCAGTAATATTTTTACAAGCCTTTTCAATGGAGATCAGACAACGCTCCAAATGATGTTTAACATTATAGTTGACAATGATGATAGATAGCTTCAATCCTGTATATTAAGCTACGAAATACGAGGTTTTTGTTGAGTTTACAAAATTTAAGAAACTACATTAACACACGAATAAAATTAAATTTTAAACAAATACTCAAATCTTCAAATAGGCAATTCAGTATCTTTGCAAAATGTATAAAAACACACTACTGTTCGCTATTCAGGCTGGCGCTGCACAATTGCAACATTATTTTAATGGTAGTTTTAAGATTTCTAACAAAGAAGGTATCAATAACCTGGTTACAGAGGCGGATCATGCTTCAGAAAAAGCCATTATTGAAACAATACAAAATCAGTTTCCCGATCATTTTATTTTAAGCGAAGAAACGGGTGAAATTAAATCATCTAGTGAATACAAATGGATTATAGATCCTATAGATGGTACTGTAAATTTTGCAAATGGAATTCCACTTTGTTGTGTAAGTATTGGCCTGGAAAAAAATGGCGAAATGATTATGGGCGCTGTGTATAATCCATTTATGAATGAATTATTTTTTGCTCAAAAAGGAATGGGCGCTTATTTAAATGATAAAAAAATTTCCGTAAGCACTAAGGACACGGTGATACAAAGCTGTTTGGTTACTGGCTTTCCATATACATATTTAGACTCGCCTAATGGTCCATTGGAAGTATTTCAAAAACTAGTTCGCCAAGGAATACCTGTAAGACGGTTAGGGAGTGCTGCAATTGATTTATGCTGGGTGGCTGCCGGTAGATTTGATGGATTTTATGAGCATAAATTACAAGCATGGGATAGTGCTGCTGGCTTTCTAATGGTGGAAGAAGCCGGCGGGAAAATTACCGATTTCGAAGGAAATTATTATTCACCATATCAACCACATCTTTTAGCAACAAACGGAAAAATTCACGATGAATTATTGTCTTACGTTAAGGGAGAAAAATAAACAAACATCAAATAAATAAAAATGGATCAACGTACTGAAATTGCATCAATTGGAGAATTCGGATTGATAGATCATTTGACCAAAAATATAGAAATAAAAAATGCCTCATCACTGGTAGGGGTAGGTGACGATGGGGCTGTTATAGATCATTTCGGAAGACAAACAGTAGTTTCTACAGATTTGTTAATTGAGGGCATTCATTTTGACCTTAGTTATACCCCATTAAAGCATTTGGGATACAAAGCGGTAGTAGTCAACCTAAGTGATATATACGCCATGAACGCCATTCCAACTCAAATATTATTAAGTATCGGTTTTAGTAATAGGATTAGCGTAGAAGCTTTAGATGAATTTTATGCTGGTGTTTATGCAGCTTGCGAAACATACAATGTTGATTTAATTGGAGGAGATACAAGTACCTCACAAAAAGGATTTATTATTAGTGTAACAGCTATCGGAGAAGTGGCACCAGATAGTTATGTAAAAAGAAGTGGCGCTCAGGTGAATGATTTGATTTGTGTTAGCGGAGAACTAGGTAGTGCCTTTTTGGGATTAACTTTATTGGAAAGAGAGAAAAGAATATTTGAAGAAACAGGCGCACAGCCAGATTTAGAAGGACAAGCACAAATTGTTGGTAGGTTATTAAAACCAGAAGCACGGAAAGATATCATTGAATTTTTTACTGAAGCAGAAATTATTCCCACCAGTATGATTGATATAAGCGATGGATTAAGTAGTGATATTTTGCACATTTGTAAACAAAGCAATACCGGATGTGTACTATACGAAGATAAATTTCCATTCAACGAAGAAGCAAAAGAATTTGCCTATAAATTACAACTAGATCCTACGGCCTGTGCCTTAAGTGGAGGGGAAGACTATGAATTATTATTTACTATTCCTCAAAGCGATTTTGAAAAAGTAAAATCGAATCCATTGGTTTCTATTATTGGATATATTACAGCAGAAAATGAAGGCAGCCATCTTATTACGAGAGGCGGCAATAAACATCCTTTGGTAGCCCAGGGCTGGAACCATTTAAAAAGATAACATTAATTACTTACCGCATTAAGTCGGGTTAAAATGCAATCAATAATTGCATTGGTTGTTTCAATAGAAAAATTATCTTTCTTAATTTTTTTAATACACCAGTTATATCCTATAAATTCGTCTTTTTTATAATTAAATCTTTCCATTAAATTATTACTTAAGGCTAAAAAAGTAATATTGCCTACAAAATCTGTTTGATATAAAATATGATAAGCATTGTAGTTTATATCATCAATGATTTGTAAATAAGTATAAGGGTTGCTTAAATCAAAAATAGCCTTCCCTTTACTTTCATTATCAAAAAATAATGGGGTATAATTGCTCCCTTTAATTTTAGAGGGTACCACAGAAATATTTTCGCTTTTTGTATAGGTCTGAGCAAAAGATAGTTGCTGAGAAAAAATAAAAAATAGCAGAGGATAAAATGGTAAATATGTTTTCATTTCTATTTTATAATTTAATGAAAATTGAATAGAGGATCTGTACAAATAATAAACAATTCGGTTTCTGTCGTATTAGATTTCTGGATGGTAAAAATATCTTTGTATAATTTATCATAGTAAATGCCAGTACCATAACTGTATAATAAAAATATTTTTATTTTCTTTTTATTGTCATTGATCCTAAAAGTCGAATTGTTTAGTAAGTAGCTTAATTGGCAATTATGTAAGAAATAATCTTTATCAATAAGGCTATCTGGAAAAAATGGCAATGATATATTGAATAATATTTCATTTTTAATTCTTCCCGCACATGTTGAATTTAATTTCAAAAGCTTGCTATCAATTAATCGTATACTGTCATTTAGATAACAACCCAGATAAATAATATTACCATTATTGCTACTCAATATAGACATAACATTGAAATAGGAGATAGAGTCAATTGTTAGATATTGATATTCTTCAAATGGTTGATTATTTTGTAAATAGCTAATGAAATCGCTTTTAGATTTAAAATCAAAAGATCTCCCAATTTTATATTTGTTTATAGCAAGTATTGTACAGCCCGTATACATACAACCCAAAATATATACAAAACAACTATTGAAAAATACTTTCATGTTGATAAATTAAAAATGGCAACGGCAAATTTGCCGTTGCCTGGTTTGTTATCAATAGGATTTTAGATTTATTACATAATCATCATTTATGACAGAAACAGGGTACAGTCCACCAATAATAGATTTTTGATTTCCATTTTCTGAAGTAAATGAAAGGGTATTGTCATCAATTTCAAATTGAGTCATATCCGTATTCTCGAATTCTTTTTCATTTTTAATCGATGTCGGTATGTGAATCTCTAATTCATTTTTATTTAGTGTAGCCCAGATATAAACTTTATCATCTTTGATATACGCTTTTCCATTACAACTTTCGCAGGAAATGGTAAAACCAATTTTCAAACATATTCCAAAACCTGCGGTACAATTTGTTCTAGGTTTATGAAGATCGAACTGTTCTACGGTAAAAATTCCCGTAAGGCACATGCCTGAAGGACAAAAAGGAAAGTTGGTATTATCAGGACTCGTTTTTGAAATTTGCGCATTACCTAGTAGAGAAATAGACATCATCATAGCGAAAAAGATAGTTTTCATAATTGTTATAATTTAAAAGATTTGAGCTGCTGAATTAAGCATTCAAATCATCGTGAATGCCTACTCTTTTAACGGTTTTGGGCGATACCCGTATCATTGGCCAATGATATCGTAAAATTGAACAATCCCTTTTGATAATAAAAAAATTATGGATGAATAATAGTTAGTCAGTAGATAAATTTATTAAGCGGATGTAGCATGGTTAAATTATCATTCAAATAAGATTATTTTCTCTTAAAAAAATTGTCATTTAAACTTGAAGCATTATAACAGAAAATATAATTTTAATAATTATAAATCAAATAAAATATTTTATGAAAAAAAGAAACAATATAGCTGGATATGAAAGAATAAAAATCGGTTCGAATATTCGGAAATGGAGAAACATTAAAGAAATAAAACAAAAAGACCTTGCTTCTTCAATGAGATTATCTGAAGCAGCTATTAGTAATATTGAAAATGATATAACCGACTTAACGCTCAGTCAAATTGAGGATATTTCAGTTGCGTTGGACATGCCGTTAGAAAAATTATTTACCGATCCACAGGAAACACTTAATAAAAAATCTGTTTATTCTTCAAATGTTGAAAATCCAAGTCACTATATTATGGAAAAAGATTTCTTATATGCAATGATAGGAAGCATTCAAAAGAAAGATGAACAATTAAAAGATGTTATGGAAAATGTTATAAAAACAATGAAAGGGATTACTAAAAATATAAAAACAGACTAGACAATAATACATGAAATAAAAATTTGCTATTAACAATATGCAGTAATTTTGTGTTTAAGAATTAGTTGTTTATGATTACAAGAAGCTTTTTAATATTTGCCTTTTCGATTTCTTTATACTCTTGCATCCCTAAAAATATATCTAAGAAACACGCACACCAAAAATTCTCAACAAAAGAACTCCAGCAAGATTTCGTCGTACTAAAAAACATTTTAGAAAAAAAACACCCGTCAATATATTGGTACACATCAAAAGATAGCATGGATCTGTACTTTAATCAATATTACCAGGGTATTAAAAATGACATGTCAGAAAAGGAATTCGTTTGGACTATTCTATCTCCATTAATCAATAAAATACATTGTGGACACACAAGCGTATCTATGAGTAAGCGCGCAGAAAAAAATATTAATAAAGATACAACTCATTATTTTCCGTTTCATTTAAAAATATGGAATGATACGATGGCGGTAACGGCATTTCTCACAAAAGATCATCCGTATATACATCGAGGTACCATTATTAAAAGCATTGATGGATTTACTACATCAGAAATAAAAAACAAAATATTTGATTGTATTCCACAGGATGGATATGAGCAAATTGCCAGTTACCTAAGGGTTAGCTTTGATTTTCCTTACTATTATAATAATGTATTTGGCTCTAACAAACAATACAATATTGAATATATCGATTCATTAGGTAAAATCAATCGTGCTATAGTAAATGCATTTTGCGTTTCAAACGACAGTGCTAAAAAAGAACAACCTATAAATGCCTTAAAAGATAAATCAAAAAGAAAAGCAAATCTTCGATTGAATCGTTCTTTTACAATGGATAGCACTCTTGAGTATGCAACCATCATACTGAACACTTTTTCAACTGGCAACCTGAGACATTTTTTTAGACAATCATTTAAAAAGCTAAATAAATACCATATTCCAAATTTAATTATTGACATAAGATTAAATGGCGGCGGTAGGGTAAACGCATCCACTTTGCTTACAAAATATATATCCAGAATAAATTTTAAAGTTGCTGATTCGGTTTATGCCCAATCAAATACAGTAAGGCCTTTTTCTAAATATTTTAAGAGTAGTCTTTTAAATAATATTGAATTAAAATTCATTGCTAAAAAGAAAAACGACAATTATTATCACCTTTCTCTTTTTGAGAAAAAAATCTATCAACCCAAGAAAAAATATCATTATGAAGGAAAAGTATTTGTGTTAATGGGAGGCCCTACCTTTTCGGCTTCTTGCCTTTTTGTAAATGCAATAAAAGGTCAAAAAGATATTTCATTATTAGGTGAACAAACTGGCGGTGGCAGCTACGGAAATAGTGGAATAGTTATCCCAAGTTTAATTTTACCAAATACAAAAATTGCTGTAAGGATGCCTTTTTTTAAAGTTATTCAACATAGCCATATTAATGAAAAGGGCTTTGGAATTGTACCTGATGTATATATTGGAACAAGTTATGAAGCCATAAAAAATGGCTATGATAAAAAGATGTCCGTAGCAAAGGAGATGATAATCAGTGAGTCTAAAAAACACTAAATAAGATCTTGTTGAATATTAAACAAGTCTGCATCTTTTAAAAAAGGGAAAGCTTCACGAATACCCAATAATTTATCTTTTTGTAAGTTTATCGTATAAATATCTTCTTCATTATATTTTTTGTAAAGCACTTCCCCTAAAGGATTTATGACACAACTATTTCCTATGTGATTATTATGATCATTATCTAATCCAATTCTATTTACGCCAATAACATAACATTGATTTTCTATTGCTCTTGCCGTCAACAATGTTTCCCAGGCATTATTTCTTTTTTCTGGCCAATTCGCAACATAAATCATTAAATCAAATTCGGGAGTAAGGATATTATTTTCTATTACAGATTGCTGCCTTGACCAAACAGGAAATCTAAGATCATAACAAATTTGCAAATTAATTTTCCAGCCATTAACTGAAGTAATTAGTCTTTTATTACCTGCGGTATAAATATTAGTTTCATTGGCTAAGCCAAACAAATGTCTTTTATCATAATGTCCAAATTGTCCGTTAGGCATCATCCAGATTAGTCTATTATAATATTTATCCTCTTCTTTAATGATAATGCTTCCAGCGATAATTATTTTATTTTCACGACTTATTCTTTTCATCCACTCGATAGTTATGCCCTCCATCTTTTCCGCTAATAAAGGTGCGTTCATGCTAAACCCAGTACTAAACATTTCAGGCAGAACTACGATTTGTGTTGGTATAGAAATATTTTTAATTTTTTCTTCCAGCATTTCGAGGTTAGCTTTTTTGTTTTCCCAGAAAAGATTGGTTTGAATAATTGTAATGGATAAATCAGACATATAAACCTATTTCTACGAAAGTATTAATAATTGGGTTAAATAAGTATTCGATTTTTTAGTTTAATAGTACCCAAATATTATAATCTAATTAGTACTCTATTGATATATCTTTGCAAAAAGATTATTATATGAGACTTCATTTTCTTAATTTTTTAGTATTTCTTTTACTTTTTCAATCAATTAAGGGACAAGATAAATTTCTTCCAATAGACAAGTCACCAATGGATATAAGTTATTGTCCAACTAATTATCCGATTTTAAAGGTTCAAGCTCAATTAATGGATCCGTTAATAGCACGCGTTATTTATAGCCGACCAAGTAAAAACGGGAGAAATATTTTTTGTGATTTAGTAGAATATTCAAAGGTTTGGCGGATGGGCGCTAATGAAGCAACTGAGATTGAATTTTTTGTAGACGTAATCATTAATGCCACTAAGGTAAAAAAAGGCAGGTATTCTATGTGTGTAATTCCTTTTGAAGATAAATGGACAATTATTATCAATAAAGAAACAGACACATGGGGTACATTTATGTATAATGTTAAAAATGATGTTGTAAGAATGGATGTTCCAGTTGAAATTTTGTCTCAACCAATTGAATCATTGTCAATCAATTTTGAATTAAAAAAGAGCAATGTTCAAATGAATATAGCATGGGATAATGTGAAAGCAACTTTACCTTTCACCTATATTAAAAGAAAATAACTAAATCTCTAGATTTAATATTGATTTAAATAATGTGCGGAATAGCAGGAATCATATCAACTAATTCATCAGAAATAAATACATCTTTATTAAAAAGGATGTCTGATGCATTAATACATCGCGGTCCAGATGGGGATGGACAATGGATTAATCCAAATCAAACCGTAGGATTAGCACATACAAGACTTGCTATAATTGACTTGTCATCTGCAGGTGTACAACCTATGCATTATAGAGAAAGGTACAGCATCGTTTTTAATGGAGAGATATACAATTACATTGAATTAAGGGTAAATCTTAAAAAAGCAGGCTATGAATTTGTTTCCAATACAGATACCGAAGTAATACTCGCAGCGTATGATTATTATAAAGAAGATTGTTTGCATTATTTTGATGGAATGTTTTCGTTTACCATCTGGGATGATGTAGAACAATGTTTATTTGCGGCTAGAGATCGATTTGGAGAAAAGCCATTTTATTATTTTAATGATAAAGGCAGATTTATTTTTGCAAGTGAAATGAAGGCTATTTGGTCTGCTGGTGTTGAAAAAAAAATCGAACAAAGGATGTTATTGAATTATATAGCACTAGGTCAGGTGCAAAACCCAACAGATAAATCTCAAACATTTTATTCAAATATATTTTCACTCCCCCCTTCACATTATCTGGCATATCATCACAACAAAATACAAATAAAGAAATACTGGAGTTTAGATAAACAATCGAAAACAAATATAACAGAAAAAGAGACGATTGAAAAACTTGATCATTTATTAACAACGTCTGTTGCTAAAAGAATGAGAAGCGATGTACCAATGGGAACAAGCTTAAGTGGAGGATTGGATAGTTCTTCGTTATTATATTATATTCAAAAAATAGACAAGAAAAACTACAAAACATTTTCTGCTGTTTTTCCTGGATTTGAAAAAGATGAACAAGAATTTATTGATAAAGTGTCAAGTCAATTTGAGGTTGATAATTATAAAATTATTCCTAATGAGTTGGATTTAATTAATGATTTCGAAAAATTAATGTATCACCAGGAAGAACCGTTTTCCACCGGAAGTGTTTATGCACAATACCAAGTGTTTAAATTAGCAAAAGAACACAATACTACTGTATTGCTTGATGGTCAAGGAGCAGACGAGATTTTTGCGGGATACCATAAATATATACATTGGTTTTATCAGGAATTAATTAACCGAATGAAGTTCTCAAAGTTTTTAAAAGAAAAAAAACTATTTAAACAAAATGATATTAAAATAAATTGGGGAATTGGAAATGTATTAGCTGCCTATTTTCCCTCACATGCTTCCATCGCGTTAGAGAAAAAAGTATATAATAGCGTTTTTAAAAATAAAGATATCAGTAAAGAGTTGCTCGCTTCATTGCATGCTAAAGAGTGGGAGGGAATACACAAGCCGCTCATTACAAAACTGAATGATGCATTATATTATAATATTGCAGAAAATGGATTGGAAGAATTGCTGCGTTTTGCAGATAGAAACGCAATGGCACATGGCTGTGAAGTTCGATTGCCTTTTTTAAATCATGAATTAGTGTCGTTTATGTTTTCATTACCTTCCCATTTTAAAATTAATAATGGCTTTACTAAATCAATATTAAGAAAACTGATGAATCATCGCCTGTCTGATGATATTGTGTGGCGAAAAGAAAAAGTTGGATTTGAGCCACCACAAAAAAAATGGCTTGATGCACCAATGATGAAAGATTACATCCATGAATCTAAAATTAAACTAGTAAAAGAGAAGATTCTACAGCCGCAAACATTAATTAAAACTAATCAATCCTTAAACGCCTATGAGCCTGATAATTATGATTGGCGATATTTGTGTGTAGCAAAAATGCTACATGACTAATTTATACAATTATTTAAAACCCAAACAAGGCATATATTTACATTTATTTAAAACATACAAAATAATCAAATGAGTTCACAAAAAATTGCCACAAAGTTTATACATGCTGGCGCAGAGCCCGATCCTTCTACTGGAGCAATCATGACTCCGATATTTCAAACATCAACATATGTGCAATCTTCACCTGGCCAACATAAAGGATATGAATATGCACGTTCTCAAAATCCAACTAGAGCAGCTTTAGAAACAGCATTGGCTGTTATAGAGAATGGAAAATACGGACTAGCATTTAGTAGCGGCGTTGCAGCTACAGATGCGGTAATAAAATTATTGTCACCAGGCGATGAAGTAATTGCGGCTAATGATATGTATGGAGGTACTTATCGTTTGTTTACCAAAGTATTTGAAAAATTTGGAATTAAATTTATTTATGTAGATACTACAGATGTAAACAATATCACTGCAGTACTTTCAGAAAAATCAAAATTGATTTGGATTGAAACACCAACTAATCCATTGATGAATATTACTGATATTCTTGCTGTTTCAAAGATTTCCAAAAAAGCCGGCACGATTTTGTGCGTAGATAATACATTCGCATCGCCATATTTACAAAACCCATTAGATTTAGGAGCCGATATAGTGATGCATTCTTCCACAAAATATTTAGGAGGACATAGCGATGTAATTCAGGGGGCATTAATTATGAATGACGAATCATTAAAAGATCAATTGTATTTCATTCAAAAAAGTTGCGGAGCTGTTCCCGGTCCATTTGATTGTTTTTTAGTATTACGTGGAATAAAAACATTGCATGTTCGCATGAAACAACATTGTGAAAACGGAATAGTTATTGCCAATTATTTACGAAGTAATCCAAAAGTAGATAGGGTTTTTTGGTGTGGATTTTTAGATCATCCAAATCATGATATTGCAAAAAAACAAATGAGGGGTTTTGGGGGCATGCTGAGTTTCACTTTAAAAGATTCATCTGTTGAAGCTGCTACGAAAGTTCTTTCAAGTACAAAGTTATTTTCGTTAGCAGAAAGTTTAGGAGGTGTCGAATCTTTAATTAATCATCCAGCAAGTATGACTCATGCAAGCATTCCAAGAGAAGAAAGATTAAAAAATGGTTTAACAGACGGACTTATTAGATTAAGCATTGGCATTGAAGATGCAGAGGACTTAGTAGAAGACTTAAAACAAGCAATCGGATAATGCCTGATAAATTAGCAATATTTTTAAATAAAAAGGTTGATGAATATAATCAGCCTTTTTTTATTACGGCAGACCCAATAAGTATACCGCATTTATTTAGTAAAAAACAAGATATTGAAATTGCCGGTTTTTTTGCTTCTATATTCTCATGGGGAAACAGAACCACCATCATTAATAAATCGAGAGAGTTGATGCAACTTATGGGAAATGCACCATACGATTTTTGTATACATCACACAGACAAAGATTTAAAAAAATTAATGACATTTAAACATAGAACATTTAATACAACTGATTTGTTATACTTCATTGAATTTTTTAAATTTCATTATACAAAATATAATTCACTGGAAGACGCTTTTTCAAATTGGCTTAATAAAAAAGATGTTAATATTGAAGCGGCCTTAAATGGTTTTAGTAATTACTTTTTTAGTTTGCCAGAAGTACCTAAAAGAACATTCAAGCATATAGCATCACCCATTAAAAAATCGTCGTGTAAAAGATTGTGTATGTTTTTGAGGTGGATGGTGAGAAATGACAATAAAGGCGTTGATTTCGGAATTTGGAAAAAAATAAATCCATCTCAATTAATCATTCCACTTGATTTGCATGTTATTCGTGTGGCTAAAAGGTTTAACTTGATTAACAGAAGCCAATCAGATTGGTTGGCTGCAATTGAATTAACAGAAGCTATGAAACAATTTGATTTTAATGATCCTGTTAAATATGATTTCGCATTATTTAGCTTAGGTGCATTAGAAAAGTTTTAATTTATTTTATGTGGTCAAATTCAAATGAAAAAAAATTACTTGAAGAAGTGTTAGTTTTGGAAAATCCAGAAGATTTAAAAAATGAGGATATCTTAAATAAACTAGCAGAAGAGATCAATCAGCTAATCTTAGTTAATTTTGAAAGACTAGTTCAATTGCTGTATAGAATTGATGTGAGCGAAATGAAATTAAAAATATTATTGAAAGAAAATCCGGATCAAGATGCAGGGAAAATCATTGCTTCTCTTATAATAGAGCGACAACTTCAAAAAATAAAATCAAAAAATGAAAGGATAAAAAATCAACATCCAGAGTCTAATGAAGAAGCCTGGTAATTAAAACATCAAGTCCTTTACTTTTTCTTTTTCTTCTTTTTCTTTTTTTAAATCATACATCGTTCCAAATATATGATCCCATAAGGTACTGCTTACGCCAAAGCCTAAATCAGCATGTTTGTAATGATGCAAGTGATGATTTCTCCATAATCCTTTCATCCATTTAAAAGGAGGATTCCACGCATGTATAGCATAGTGCATAGATCCATACATTAAATATCCAAACATAAATCCAGGGAAAAACGGAATGGCTTTTTCTCCAAGTGTTAGATAGAATATAGTTAAAAATATAGAAGCTAATAGTATACTTGGCATTGCTGGCATAAATAAACGCTCACGGTCCCTAGGAAATTCATGGTGATTTCCATGTAGTATGTAATTTATACGCAATCCAATTTTAGAAATAGGCTGGTAATGAAAAACGAATCGGTGCAATATATATTCGGTGAATGTCCAAAAAAATACGCCTAATAAAAAAAAAGATACGGACGTTGGTACTGAAAAATATAAGTCGTGAATTGAAAAATAGGGGAAATAAAATAAAACCGGCAAGTACAAACTCCAAATCACTAATGGGTGCGTTTTGGTAAGAAATTCAATATGTTGGTTTTTAAATATCTGCGCTTGCCCTTTATTTTGTATTTTTCCGTATTCCATAAAAATAAATAATTGTTTTTTTTGTAGGTAGAATCTTACTTTTGTTTACTTAAACAATACTATGAAAATTGTTACTTATATAAAAGAAGGATACGACCAATTGGCGCTGATTGTTGATGGCAAAATCTATGACACAGATTTGCTTCATCCTGATTTGCCAATCAGCATGGCTATGTTTTTGAATTATTGGGATGATTTTTATCCTTTGGCTTTAGCTGCGGAAAGACAAATTAAAAGCGGTATACCAACATCAATGATTGGTATACCCTATTCTGAAGTTTCCTTGCTTGCCCCTGTGCCTCATCCTACAAGTTGCAGAGATGGATATGCTTTTAGGCAACATGTGGCAGCCGCTAGAAGAAATCGCAAGGTTGATATGATTCCAGAATTTGACCAATACCCAATTTTTTATTTTACCAATCACAATAGTATACAAGGACCAGGTGAAATTTTATGCATGCCCGATCATTTTGAAAAACTAGATTTTGAATTAGAGGCTGCTATTGTTATCAATCGATCAGGAAGAAATATCAAAGCAGCCGAAGCGGATAATTATATTGCGGGCTTAATGATAATGAATGACATGAGCGCAAGAAGATTACAAATGGAAGAAATGTTATTAAATTTAGGTCCCGCTAAAGGCAAAGATTTTTCAACAGTCATTGGGCCAATGTTGGTTACCTTAGATGAATTAGAGCAATATGAAACTCCTTGTAAGCAAGGGCACACAGGCAAAGCATGGAATTTAAATATGAAGTGTTTCGTAAATGGAACGCAAGTAAGTCAAGGAAATCTTGGTGATATGGACTGGACTTTTGCTGAAATAATTGAACGCTGTAGTTATGGTGTTAATTTATTTGCTGGAGATGTTATTGGAAGCGGAACCGTTGGAACTGGTTGTTTTTTAGAATTAAACGGAACTGGCAAATTGAATAATCCTGATTATCAAGAACAATGGCTACAGCCTGGTGATATAGTTGAAATGGAAATAGATGCATTAGGAAAATTAAGCAATACAATTGTAAAAGAGGACAGTGATTTTTCGATTTTAAAACTGAAAAAATAAAAAATGCTCTCTATAAAATTATCTGATCTTAAGCCAGTAGACGTTCAAAATTATTTACAGCACGCTATTGCACCTCGCCCTATTTGTTTTGCTTCAACAATTGGAAAAGATGGCCATGTGAACTTAAGCCCGTATAGTTTTTTTAATTTATTTTCTTCGAATCCACCTATTGTTGTCTTTTCTCCAGCCAGAAGAGTTAGAGATAATTCTACTAAACACACTTTGCAAAATATAATAGAGATACCAGAGGTGGTTATTAATATTGTAGATTATAATATGGTTCAGCAAACTTCATTGGCTAGCTGCGAATATGCTAAAGACGTCAATGAATTTGAAAAAGCAGGACTCACACAAGAGAAGTCTACAATAGTAGCTCCACCAATGGTAAAGGAAAGTAAAATAAAGCTTGAATGCAAGGTTAATCAAGTGATACCCTTGGGAACTGAAGGCGGTGCTGGTAATTTGGTTATTGCAGAAATACTAATGATGCATATCGACGAGTCGATTTTAAATGCTGATAATAAGATTGATCAAACTAAATTGGATCTGGTGGCTAGATTAGGAGGCAATTGGTATACAAGGGCAAATGCTTCCACTATTTTTGAAGTTGAAAAGCCTAATCTTAATTTAGGAATTGGCTTTGACACATTGCCTACTTCCATAAAAAACAGCAAAATACTTAGTGGTAATGAATTAGCACAATTGGCAAATGTGAGTTCTTTACCAACGGTAGACCCCTCGTTTAATGATGATAAACTTAAAAATATCATACAATATTTTTCCATCAATCCTGAAGAAATGGAAAAAGAGCTACATGCTTATGCAAAACAATTAATACAACAAGGCCAAGTAAATCATGCCTGGCAAATTTTATTAGCATTGGCATAAAATTCCTCCCTAAAATAAAGTATAGCTCCTTTAGTTCGATTAACTTTGGCCAAAAAAATATTTATACGAAAGGCTTATGAGCACACTACATTTATCAGAACAAGAAATTATCCGCAGAGAAAAAAAGACAGAACTTGAAAAATTAGGAATAGACCCTTATCCAGCCGCACTCTACCCTGTAAATATTACAGCAGAATATATTAAAACCCATTATAAAGGGGAAGAAAATAAATCAGATTTTTCAGAAGTATGTATCGCCGGAAGGATTATGAGCATACGCGATATGGGTAAAGCGAATTTTGCAGTCATGCAAGACGGAACAGGTAAAATTCAGTTTTATATCAAACAAGATGATATTTGTCCGAATGAAGACAAATCGCTATTCCAAAATGTATGGAAAAAATTAGTGGATATTGGAGATTTTGTAGGTATAAAAGGATATGTATTTACTACAAAAACAGGAGAAACATCTATACATGTACGTGAGTTTACTATTTTAAGTAAGTCATTGCGTCCTTTACCAATAGTAAAGGAAAAAGATGGAGAGTCTTTTGATGAAGTAACTGATCCTGAGTTTAGATACAGACAACGGTATGCAGATTTAATTGTAAACCCTGGTGTAAAAGAAGTTTTTGTAAAAAGAACAAAATTAGTAAATGCGATTCGTGAATTTTTAAATGAGAGAGGTGCTCTTGAAGTAGATACGCCTGTGTTGCAAAGCATTCCAGGCGGTGCCGCCGCTCGTCCTTTTACGACACATCATAATGCATTAGACGTTCCAATGTATATGCGTATTGCCAATGAATTGTATTTAAAGAGATTGATTGTAGGTGGTTTTGAATGGGTATATGAATTTAGTAGAAATTTTAGAAACGAAGGAATGGACAGAACACATAATCCAGAGTTCACTGTATTGGAATTTTATGTAGCATATAAAGATTATGAATGGATGATGGATACCACAGAACAAATGCTTGAAAAAGCAGCAATCGCCGTAAACGGAACTTCTGTTTGTACTGTGGGAGATAAAGAAATTAGTTTTAAAGCGCCATTCAAAAGAGTAACTATGTATGAGGCAATTAAAGAACATACAGGATTTGACATAAGCTCAATGAGTGAAGATGAAATAAGAGAAGTGTGCAAACAATTAGGAATACACGCTGATATTAAGTGGGGAAAAGGGAAATTAATAGATGAAATATTCGGTTCAAAATGCGAAGGAAATTATATTCAGCCTACTTTCATTACGGATTATCCAGTTGAAATGAGTCCGCTTACAAAAAAGCATCGGACAAAGCCAGGATTGGTAGAACGTTTTGAGTTGATGGTCAATGGTAAGGAAATCGCGAATGCGTATTCCGAATTAAATGACCCAATTGAACAGCGTGAACGCTTTGAAGAACAAGTTAAATTAATGGAAAGAGGCGATGAGGAAGCGATGTTTATAGACCATGATTTTTTAAGAGCCCTTGAATACGGCATGCCGCCAACTAGCGGAATTGGATTTGGTATCGACAGGATTTGTATGTTATTAACCAACCAGCATAGTATTCAGGACGTCCTTTTCTTTCCAATGATGAGACCCGAAAACAGAGAAGTTTAACCGCTGTATTTTTTACATGCTGTTTGTCGATTAGTATTTTTTTAATTCAACATAATAAAATTGTTATGAAAAAAGCTATTGTCTTTATTTTATTAAATGCTTTTGTATTTTCTCTACTAGCTCAAAAGAAGACATTTACTAATGATCAATACTTTAAAAATAATCTTAAAGGCATTGTGAACCCCCTTCCGGTTTCTACAAGATGGATTGATAACACTCACTTCATCTTACAAAAAGACAGTAAAAATATCATTATAGATGCGCTTACGGGATCAGAAAGAGAAGCGACTGAAACCGAAAGAAAACCCGCAGAAAAAAACAAGTTTTCAATTTTAGTAAAAAAGAATGACTTGTTTATAAAGACAAATGAAAATGAGATTCAATTAACCAATGATTCTGCGAAAGAGATAAATCCTGTTATTAGTCCGGATAGTAATTATGTGGCATACACGAAAAACAACGATTTATATACTATTGAGATAGCCACTAAAAATGAAACAAGAATAACAACAGATGGCAGCAATGTAATATTAAATGGATATGCAAGCTGGGTATATATGGAAGAGATTTTGGGAAGAAGCTCTATGTACTGTTCTTTTTGGTGGAGCCCCGATAGTAAACATATTGCTTTTTTTAGATCAGACGATTCAAAAGTTCCAGAATATACATTAACAGATGCGCCAGGGCAGCATGGTTATGTAGACGTCATTAGATATCCAAAAGTTGGAGATAATAATCCTGAAGTAAAAGTTGGAATCGTTGCACCTACAGGAGGTGATATTGTTTGGGCCGATTTTAATGAACATGATGATCAGTATTTTGGCTTGCCTTATTGGAAGCCAGATAGCAAGTCATTACTCGTACAATGGATGAATAGAAAACAAAATATTTTAAAGATATGGGAGGTTAACTCAACTACCGGTACCAAAACGGATTTTTTGACAGAAGTACAAAAAACATGGATAAGTTTAGATGACGAGGGCAAAAGAATTACTTTCTTAAAAAATGGGAAAGGCTTTATCTACAAAAGTGATAAGTATGGGTATGATCAATTGTATTGGTATGATATGAAAGGCAAGCTTAAAAATGCAATTAATAATGGAAAATATACAGTTACAGAAATTAATGGCATAAATGAGAAAAATAATGTTATTTATTTTACAGCAAGAAAAGAAAATACAGCAAGAAAAGATTTTTATAGGGTAAACTTAAACGGAAAAGAATTCAAAAGATTATCTTTTGGAGACTACAATCACTCCTCTATTAATTTATCTCCGGATGAATCATATTTCATTACTACGTATAGCAATGCTTTTACCCCTTCAAAAATGACGCTGGTTGATAATAATGGAAAAATAATCAAGGAGCTAATCGATACTAAAGGGAAAGATTTTGAAAATACTCAAATGGCAAAAACAGAATTAATTCATGTAATGAGCGACGATAGTTTGTTTAGCCTCCCTATGAAAATAACCTGGCCACTAAATATGGAAAAAGGGAAAAAGTATCCAGTATTGATTTCGATTTATGGAGGACCAAATGCTGGAACGGTTTGGGATAGTTGGAATGTAAGCGGAACGCAGCAATGGTATGCAAAAGAGGGATTAATACAAGTTGCTATGGATCACAGAGCTAGCGGACACTTCGGTAAAGCAGGGGTAAATTATATGTATCACAATTTGGGATTCTGGGAAATGAAGGATTATAGTACAATGGTAAAATGGTTAATTGCTAGCGGACAAGCAGACCCTAAAAAAATATGTATTACTGGGTTTAGTTATGGAGGTTATATGAGTTGCTATGCATTAACTTATGGATCAGACATATTTACACATAGCATGGCAGGAGGAAGTGTTATTGATTGGACATTATATGATTCGCATTACACAGAAAGATATATGGGAACTCCTTCGGATAATCCTGAAGGATATAAAACAAGTTCGGTATTAAATTATGCAGACAAATACAAAGGCATGTTGCAAATTGTTCATGGTATTGTGGATGAAAATGTTCATTTGCAAAACAGCATCCAATTGGCGAGCAAGTTGCAGGATTTAAAAAAAGACTTTGAATATATGACCTATAGTGGTGGGCGTCACGGATGGTCTGGAAACAAACAGTTTCATTTTCAAAATATGAAAACCAGATTTATTTATAAGTATCTTTTAGAAAAAGAAGCTCCTATTGAAGTAATTAAGTAGTTGATTATAATAAAAAATCAGCCAATAATGCTTCATCAAATCCAACAAGGAATTTTTTACCTTTTTCAATGATAGGCCTTTTGATAATGCTCGTATTTTCAAGCATTATTTCGATAGCTTTTTTTTCAGTTAGATTTTTGTGTTGTTCAGCAATTGATTTCCAGGTAGTACCTTTTTTATTAAATACAACTTCCCATCCTAATGCCTTACACCAGGCTGTTAGCCTGTCAATATGTATTCCTTCTTTTTTGTAATTATGAAAAGTGTAATAAATCTTATGGGTGTTACACCAATCTAAAGTTTTCTTTATTGAATTGCAATTAGGTATTCCGTAAATAATAATGTTGCTCATATCAAAAATCGGGAAGTGTTGGTTTTGTTTTAATAATCCCTTCAATTTTATCCATTACTTCATCGTTTAGTAGGGGTAATGCTTCTAAAGATTTTAAATTTTCTAGCAGCTGTTGTTTTTTTGTAGCCCCTAAAATTGCAGTGCTAACATTTGGATTTTTTATACACCACGCAATGCTCATAGCCGCTGTGGTAATATTTAATTTATTTGCCAGATCGGAAAGTTTTTTAGCTTTTTTGATATTGTCTTCTAGCATCCAACGGTCTTTCAACCAATCAAAACCTTGTAATGCAAATCGACTTTTTTTAGGAATACCGTCATTATATTTTCCACTTAATAATCCAGATGCCAATGGGCTCCAAATGGTAGTTCCCATTCCAACAGTTCTAAAAATGTCTAAATATTCTTTATCCATTTTATTCCGCTCAAACATATTGTATTGAGGTTGTTCCATGGTGGGTCCGATTAATTTATATTTTTCAGCAACCCGATGAGCTTCCATAATTTCAACACCGCTCCATTCGCTTGTGCCCCAATATAATATTTTACCTTGTTGAATTAAATGGTTCATAGCCCAAACCGTTTCTTCTATCGGTGTATTTTTATCAGGACGATGGCAAAAGTATAAATCTAAATAATCAACTTGTAACCTTATTAGCGCTTCATTGCATGCTTCAATTAAATGCTTTCTGTTGCAACCAGTTTGATTAGGCTTATTATCTTTTCCTCTCCAACCCCAAAATGCTTTTGAAGACACAATAAAAGAGCTGCGGTCCCATTTCTTTTTTCTTAAAACACGACCCATCATTTTTTCGCTTTCACCAAGCGCATATATTTCAGCGTTATCAAAGAAATTAACTCCATGATCGTAAGCGATACTCATTAATTCTTCTGCTGTTTTGTCATTAATTTGTTTACTAAAACTAACCCAGCTTCCAAAAGATAAGGCGCTAACTTGTAAGCCCGATTTTCCTAATCTACGATATTCCATACAGTATTTTTTTAGATTGTAAAGTTAAAATAAGATAGTATTCAACAATGATTTATTGATATAATATGTATCATTAACCAGGAATTTTTGATGCAGGCACACTGATTATTCCAATAGAGTGCAAAATTCGCCAGTTTTTAAAATCCTGACTTGCTTCCATCCCTTTGCCATCTATAGTTTCTGTCTTTGTTCTGATACGAACTGGTTTATCTGTATAAAACTCAGTGCCAGGCTTATTTCTATCCCAATACAATTCATTGCAATACAAAGTATCACCTTTCTGTACATTAAATAACACAACACTATCCTTTAAGAAAATCTTGCTTTGGTTTTGTTCGTATTTTGCATAATTGGCATCTAGCTTACTTTCAATAATGCCAGCCTGATTATAAAAATCAACATGTAATTTATTTGGAAAGACTATGTATGGTGTTTGATCCTGTATGTTTAACATTAATGGCGAAGATAATATTGCTTTTACTTTGCCACCAAGAGTATAATTCAATTTAATATTTACAGCCTCTTCAATATTTAATTTATTTTTGTTTGAGTTTTTATTTTTCGTTTTATTGTTTTCGCAGGCACATAAAAATAAACAGCAAAAAAAAATGGCTGATAATCTTTTGCAAAATAGTTTGCTATTTAAATACATTTGAATAGTTAATAAATTATCTTATTAATCGTAACTTCTTTTTTGGAACCAACGCGCATTCATTGATACGCCAAAGTTAATTCTTGTGAAAGTTTCTTTTATGCCTACCGACTGATTGCTGCTTTTATTCCCAATTTCAAAAGAAGTATTCAATGTTACATATTCTCCTCTGCTTTGAATATATCTCGGAGTAGTTAATGGCAAACTAAAACCACCAGTTACTGCAAAGTTATTTCTTGCATTAATTGTTTTAATATAATCCGGTCCAAAATAAAAGCCAGTTCTATATTTGATATAATCGAGATATTTTTTATTATTTCCATTACTTTTTACTGGATAATATTCAACACCAGCCCTAAATGTCCAACTGTTGCTGGTGATTTCATTATTGTCGTAATATTTATAATTGCTCCAATTTGTACATTCGTAATCTACTCCAATCAGCCATTGTTTGTTTTTACTTTGATAAGTGAATCCAGTTCCATAGCTTAAGGGAAGGATTACTTTACCTTTAGTATCTTCTTGATATAAAACGCTATCAATTTTTACCTCACCTCCATTATAATCATAACCAAAAGTTTCATTGTAAGAACTTTGTTTGGCTTTTAAATTTTGCTGCAAGTTTGCAAAAGCACCTAATCTTAATACGCTTGAATTTTTTAAATGAATTTCATATTGCAATCCAGTGTTAATAAAAATCCCATTAAATCTACTCTTTACTTCATAATTAGACCTGAAATATTTAACTGTATCATTAATAATAGAAGTCTTTGTACTGTAATCTTTATTTCCAAAAGTCAATCCACTGCTAATGCCCACACAAAGTGCATTTTTATAGATGCCCTTTCCAATTTTTTTATATCCCGAGCTTATATTAATTTGATTAACTCCACCAAATCCTTCATATAAGGTGTTAATGCTGTCTATAGCATCATTCTTTATATTATGTTCAATTTTATAATTTATTCTTGAAATAGGTCTTAACCCAAAACTCATTGCCCATGAATTTCCATTTTTTTCCATTTTTTTTGTTGAAACAGGGAAAGCAATTTGTAAGTAAGACATCACAGCATTTCTGGAACTAAACTTTTCTGTGGAGGTATTGCTTTTTAATGTCAGAAAGTCAACTTCACCGCCAATGTCAAAAATCGCGTTGGAGAAATTTTTGGTGTTAGATAAATTTCCTAATGACGCTGGATTATTCAGGTTAATATTAAACGGATGGCCAATTAATCCGTAATCAGCATATCCAATAGAAATGCCTCCCATTCCTCTATTGGTAATATTTTGATTAGGCACAAGGTCTCCGATGCCATATCTTGAATAAGGTGAATTTTCTTGCGCATGTGCATGCGTTGAAAACAGCAATACAATTAAAATTATAATCGATTGTTTAATTTTAAGATGCCTGGTTGTTAATTTCACTAAGTACATATAATCCTTTAAATAAAAAATAAGCGTCGGCAAATATCCTGTTTTTAAGTTGACTAGCAAAATCGGACAGATTTCCTCCGGTTAATACCACGTTAAACTTGTTGTATTTATTTTGATACTTTTCAATCATTCCATCAATTTCGCAAATAACACCATTCATTACGCCGGATTGTAAATTTGTTTTAGTGTCATATCCCATCATAGGAATATTCCAATCTGAAGACACTAAAGGCAATTTCGCTGTATAATCATGCATTGATTTGAATCTCATAGCAATCCCAGGAGAAATAGAGCCACCTAAAAAGTGACCATATTGATTCATGAAATTATAGGTAATACAGCTTCCTGCAGCAATCACAAGTGTATTGTAATTTGGGAAAAACGTTTTCGCTGCCGCCATTAATGCAATCCTATCTGGTCCTACCGTTGCAGGTTTTGATACTTTTGTTACAAAATTTTGCTTTGTATTAGCAGAAACTTTATGAAATAAAGTGCTCGTATTCAATATAGATTCTATCTCAGGATTATGATCAATAACACTTGAAAGAATTGATTTATTCGGCTTATAGGTATCAATAATCTCTTGAATGGTATTGTCGCTATCATTTTTTAAAATAAATTCTTTATTAAAATCACCATTAATAAAAAGGGCAGCTTTTAATAAGGAATTTCCGAAATCGAGACAAAGTGTAGTCATGAGAAAAGATGACATTAAATAATAACAGTATGCGTATTTTGAGACAAGTCAAAAATAGCTAAGAATGTCGGAACTGTATTTAAATATTTTATTTGTAACAGTAATAATATGGAAGATTTAAACTAGTGAAATCATCTTACTTATTGTGTGCTTCTAGTATTTTTGCTCTAATTTGCTTAATTTTGATATATATTAATATGCAAAATATACTAATAACAGGAGGAGCTGGCTTTATTGGCTCACATCTTACCAGACTATTCGTCACTAAATATCCAGAATACAACATTGTAAATCTTGATGCATTAACCTATGCAGGAAATTTAAATAACTTAAAAGATATTGAACATGCCCCTAATTACACTTTTGTAAAAGGGGACATTACTGATATAGCGTTTGTTAGCAACCTATTTGCCACCCATCAATTTACAGGTGTTTTGCATTGTGCAGCTGAAAGTCATGTAGATCGATCAATTACAGATCCATTAGCTTTTGTGAGGACGAATGTAATCGGCACCGTTTCTTTACTTCAAGCAGCAAAAGAACATTGGAAATCAAATATGGCTGAAAAAGTATTTTATCATATTTCTACAGATGAGGTTTATGGAAGCTTGGGAAATGAAGGTTTTTTCACAGAAGAAACAGCCTATGATCCCCGTAGTCCATATTCTGCTTCAAAAGCTTCTTCAGATCATTTTGTAAGAGCTTATTTTCATACCTATCAACTACCCGTTAAAATTTCTAATTGTTCTAATAACTACGGTCCTTTCCATTTCCCGGAAAAACTAATTCCACTTTGTATTCATAACATCATCCATAAAAAAGCTTTGCCAATTTATGGAAAAGGAGAAAATATTCGTGATTGGTTATTTGTAGAAGATCATGTAAAAGCTATTGATGTTATTTTTCACAAAGGAAAAGTAGGTGAAACGTATAATATTGGGGGACATAATGAATGGACTAATATTGATTTGGTGAAAGAGTTGTGTAAACAAATGGATCAAAAACTTGGAAGAGCAGTAGGCGAGAGTGAACAATTAATTACTTATGTAAAAGACCGTGCTGGTCATGATTTACGTTACGCCATTGATGCCACAAAACTTAAAGATGAATTAGGTTGGTTGCCTTCTTTGCAATTTGAAGAAGGGATTTCTAAAACAATAGATTGGTATCTAAATAATAGCGAATGGCTCGATAATGTAACGAGTGGCGATTATCAAAAATATTATTCCAGCCTATACGGTTCCTAATAATTTAACAACGAATCAACCATTTTATGAAAGGTATTATTCTTGCAGGCGGATCAGGTACCCGATTATATCCAATAACAATGGGTATAAGTAAACAATTGATGCCTATATATGATAAGCCAATGATTTATTATCCTTTAAGCACATTGATGCTTGCTGGAATAAAAGACATATTAATTATTACAACACCAGATGATCAGGAACAATTTGTACGTTTGTTAGGAGATGGATCTCAATGGGGATGCAATATTTCTTATGCTAAACAAGAAATACCTAACGGTTTAGCGCAAGCGTTTGTTATAGGAGAAAAGTTTATTGGCAATGATAGTGTTGCACTTGTGTTGGGGGATAATATTTTTTATGGAAGTGGATTTAGTAAAATGCTTCAATCTGCAACAAATCCCGAAGGCGCAGTTATTTTTGCATATCCTGTAGTTGATCCTGAAAGATATGGGGTAGTTGAGTTTGATAAAGATCTACATGCAGTTAGTATTGAAGAAAAACCTACAAACCCTAAAAGTAATTTTGCTGTTCCTGGTTTGTACTTTTATAACAATGATGTTGTAGAAATAGCCAAGAATATCAAACCAAGCCACAGAGGAGAATATGAAATCACAGATTTGAACAGGGTTTATATGGAAAACAAACAATTGAAAGTAGTTGTTTTAAATAGAGGATTTGCTTGGCTGGATACTGGAACTTTCGATTCGTTAAATGATGCGAGTGAATATGTGAGGGTTATTGAAAAAAGACAAGGATTAAAAGTAGGATGTCCCGAAGAAATTGCTTGGCGTATGGGGTTTATTACAAAAGAAGATCTTGAAAAACTTGCCGCAAATCTACATAAAAGTGGCTATGGCCTTTATTTAAATCGTATTTCTAAATAGCATTCAATGAGTTATTTCGTACATCCTTCATCCATAATAGATGAACATTGCCAAATAGGAGCGGGTACGAAAATCTGGCATTTTTCACACATAATGCCCCATGCAACCATAGGAAAAAATTGTAACCTAGGTCAGAATGTTGTTATTGCCAACAATGTTATAATTGGCAATAATGTTAGAATACAAAACAACGTTAGTGTATACGAAGGTGTTATAGTAGAGGAGGATGTTTTTATTGGGCCATCAGCAGTATTTACTAATGTAATCAATCCCAGAAGCGCCATCAGCAGAAAAAATCAATTTAAGCCAACTATAATAAAGAAAGGTGCCACCATTGGCGCAAATGCTACTATTATTTGTGGCAATGAAATAGGAAAATTTGCCTTTATAGGCGCCGGTACAGTGGTTACAAAATCAGTAAAACCTTACGCATTAATAATTGGAAATCCTGGCAAGCAAGTTGGATGGATGAGCGAACTAGGCCATAAATTAATATTTGTCAACAATAAAGCTGTTTGTCCGGAAAGTGGTCAAACATTCATTCTCGAAAACAACACTGTTCTGCCATTATAATAGAGTTGTATACTCCATCTTCGTACTTCTACCCCTTTATCATCGTATTTGTACTTGTATTTTATCTGTAAAATTGATAATACTACTCGATTTTTCGTCAATTCTGTTTATTCTACTCTAGAATTACAATAATTAAAACTGTCTGTCGTTTTTATAGCCACAAGATTAATCAAACCCCTATGAAAAAAACTATCGCAGTTATCGTTACTTACAATCGACATTCATTATTAGTAGATTGCATTGAAGCTATACGGGCTCAAACTATTACCCCTCATGAAATATTAGTAGTTAATAATGGAAGCGCTGACTATACATCAGTGTGGCTAGATAATCAAACAGATATAAAGCATATTTATCAAGAAAATAGTGGTTCTGCAGGAGGATACCATACAGGGATAAATTATGCATATTCGCAAGGGTATGATTTTGTTTGGTGTATGGATGATGATGGCTATCCCGCAAAAGACGCGTTAGAAAAACTACTACAAAATACAAGCGAATCCCCTGTGTTGTTAAATAGCGCAGTAATAGACAAATACGATAAACACTCATTTGTGTTTAAAACAAAACAATACAATAGCATACATCAAGTAAAAGAAAGTTCAATCAATGGCATTGCACATCCATTTAATGGAACCTTAATTGATCGATCCACCATTTCTATAGCAGGTCTCCCTGATGCATATTTATTTTATAAAGGTGCAGAAACTGAATACTTAAATAGGATTACAGAAAAATTCAACATTCCAGCAAAAACAATTACCCAAAGTGTACATTTTCACCCACCAGTAATATCCTACAATAAAGAATGGGATTTAAAATTGAATGGCTCAATGTATTTTATGTTAAGGAATCAATATCAAGCTAATGTTTCAAAATACAAATACAAGCCGATTGCTACGATGTTTTATTTAGGATTTATTTACTCCTTTATTTTTGCAATAATCAAAACACAAAAATCAGACAAATCGAAAAAAATATCTATTTCACTTTTAGCCGGATTTGATGCAATAGCAAATAATTTTTCTGCATCGCCGGCCTCCATTCAACAAAAAATAAACATACAATACAACAGCTCCTCATTGGTAATATTATTAACTTCAGTAAGGCAGTTTATATTATCTGTATTTGTACCTTCTTATTCAATTTTACAAAAGGCAACTAGTTAATAGTGATTCTAGGAAATACTGTATCATTGAAATATAATTCCCGCTAACGGCGGGTTTTTTATTTGAAAAAAATGAAGTACGTTTAAAAGCTATTATTTAAATGATTAATTTTAACTTCTAGAATTAATGTCAATCATGTCAGAAGACTTCTATCAACAGCTAAAAAAAGAAAATGAAGAACTCCATAAGGAGTTGGTAGATTTAAATTATCTCATTCAGTTAAGAGAGGAAGAGCTTGCCGAAATGAAAAATGCTTCTAAGCATATTGCTGAAATGCATAGTAAAATAAATCTCAACCTATACGAGTTTGAGCAAATGCAAAATTTTATAGAAACAGAACAAAGGAAAATAGAAGGAGCAAAGAGAAGGGAAGAAAATCTGGAACAAGAGATTTTAGACTCAATTAAAATAGAAAAATCGTATTATGAAATAAGAGAAGAATTTGATAGCAACAAAATTGCATTAAATGATCTTAATAATCAATTAAAAGAGGCGCTTAATATTTATAAAGAAGTAACTATTTTAAAGTCTAAGATATCAGAATTAGAAAGTAGTTTGGAAATAGCTTTATTAGACAATCATTTTTTAAAAGACGATTTGGCAGAAAAAAATAGCCATGAAAAATAATACACAATGCAGAAAATAGCCAATATTAGAAAGGAGTATATGTTGCAATCTCTATTAGAAAAAGATATAGATCAAAATCCTATTAATCAATTTGAAAAATGGTGGCAACAGGCTATTGAAAGTAAAATTGAAGAAGTTAATGCAATGACGCTTGCTACAGTAAATAAGGAAGGGCATCCTGCGGCCAGAATTGTATTGTTAAAAGGGTATGATGAAAATGGATTTGTGTTTTTTTCAAATTACAATAGTGATAAAGCAAAAAGCATTGAATCAAATCCAAATGTGTGTTTAGTGTTTTTTTGGAAAGAGTTAGAAAGGCAAATAAGAATTAACGGAACCGTTGAAAAAATTACTGAAGCGGAAAGTGATATTTATTTCAACTCCAGACCGTTAGTCAGTAAAATTGGAGCATGGGCTTCCCCGCAATCACAGGAGTTGGCGTCAAGAATTGTTTTAGAAAATAGCTTTAATGAGTATCAAGAAAAATTTTCCAGCAAAGAAATAGCACGTCCGCCCTATTGGGGAGGATATAATGTTATTCCCAATAAAGTAGAATTTTGGCAAGGAAGACCAGGTAGATTACACGATCGGATTTTATATACACAAAAAGAAAAGAACTGGGTTATCAATAGATTGGCGCCTTAAAATTCGATCGCATTTATTTTATAATATCAATTTATAAATA